>DAIOID010000004.1:37632-47404 GCA_036744355.1 Brevundimonas sp. | reverse complement strand
CATGAACACGCTCGAACTCATCCTGCTGGTCGTCGCCGTGGCCGCTGTCGCCGGCTTCTTCTGGGCCTTCATGGGCTGGCAGAAGGCCAAGGGGGCGCTGGACGCCGCCGACGCCCGGCTGGAGCTGATGGAGGAGAGCCGCGATTCCATGGCCGAGTTCCTCAAGGCCCAGGCCTCGCAGTCGGCCGAGGCCGTGGCGAGCAAGCTGGTGGCCCGCGCCACCGAGACCTTCCAGGCCCAGGACCGCGTCGCTCGCGAACGGATGGAGGCCCAGCTCAAGCCCGTTTCGGAAACCCTGGCCAAGTTCCAGGAACACGTCGCCGCCCTGGAGAAGACCCGCGCCGAGGACACCGGCGGGCTGAAGGAGCAACTGGCCGCCCTGATGACCGCCTCGACCGCCACCCGCGACGAGGCCCGCCGCCTGACAGAGGCCCTGAAGGGCAATACCGGCCGTCGCGGCCGCTGGGGCGAGCAGACCTGCCGCAACGTGCTGGAGGCCGCCGGCATGGCGGGCCGTTTCGACTTCGAGGAGCAGAACTCCTCGGCCAATGACGAGGGCCGTCAGCAGCGCCCGGACTTCATCGTCAAACTGCCCGGCGGCGGCGTGTTCGTCATCGACGCCAAGGTGTCCCTGGCCTTCGCCGACGAGGCCGACGGCGACGACGAAGCCCAGGCCCAGGCCATGTCCCTGCGCACCGCCGCCAGCATGAAGACCCACGTGCGCCAGCTGTCGTCCAAGGCCTATCAGGACCAGTTCAAGCCCAGCCCCGACTTCGTCGCCATGTTCGTGCCCGGCGACGCCTTCCTGGCCGCCGCCCTCGATCATGAGCCGGACCTGATGACCCAGGCCATGGCCTCGCGCGTGGTCATCGTCACGCCCACCACCCTGTTCGCCCTGTGCAAGGCGGTCGCCTACGGCTGGCGCGCCGAGGAACAGGCCAGGAACGCCGAGGACGTCGCCAAGCTGGGCAAGGAGCTCTACAAGCGCCTGTCGGTCATGGGCGGCCACGCCGCCTCGGTCGGCAAGGCGCTGGACGCGGCGGTTGGCCGCTACAACCAGTTCGTCGGCTCGCTGGAAAGCCAGGTCATGGTCTCGGCCCGCCGCTTCGAGGACCTGAAGGTCGACCACGAGGGCAAGGACCTGCCCGAACTGCCGCCTGTCGAGCAATCGCCGCGCACCCTCAGCCGCCCGGAGCTTCTGAACGCCCCGGCGTCGGAGTAGCGACAACCGCCGCTTGACGAGATGGGGCAGGAGTGTAAAACGTCCTTGTCTAATCGGGAGGGGCGTCGTGGCCGGCAAGCGTAAACTCTACATCCAGTCGGCGATCGCCCTGGGCCTGTTCCTGGCGACGGCCTTCGTCACGGGCGGCGTCGTCGGCTATCTGAGCGACAGCGGTCAGGACGTGCTGTCCAGCCCGATCGCCCTGGTCGTGGTCATCGCCTTCGCCGCCGTCACCATGCTGATCGCCATGTGGATCAGCCTGAAGTGGATGAGCTCCATCGATGAGGCGGCGCAGGAAGCCCACAAATGGGCATGGTTCTGGGGCGGCTCCAGCGGCATGGCCGTAGGCGGCGTCTTCGTCATCCTGGCCGCCATGCCACAGGCGGCGATGCTCAGGATCCCGGCCTGGTATTCCGAGCGCACCGATCCGGCAGCCTACGCCGCCACCGGCGCCTTCGCCATGCTAACGCTGATGCTGATCGGTTACGGCGTCGCCTGGGCCTGGTGGTGGTGGGCGCGGCGGTGAGGGCGGCGGCATGAACAACCGTCTCAAGGTCCTGCGCGCCGAGCGCGACTGGAGCCAGGCCCACCTGGCCACCGAGCTGGGCGTCTCGCGTCAGACCGTCAATGCGTTGGAGACGGGGCGTTACGATCCCTCCCTGCCCCTGGCCTTCAAGATCGCGCGGCTCTTCCAGCTGCCGATCGAATCCATCTTCTCCGACGAGGAATAGTCGCCGCTGATCGACGCGCCCCGTCATCGCTTCTCTTCAAAAGGATGCCTGTCATGCGTTTCGCCCGACTGACTGCCTGCCTTCGTTCGACCCTGACCGTCGGCGCCGCCGTGTCGGCCATGCTGCTGGCGCCCTCAGCGATGGCGCAGACGCCATCCGCCGCCTCGAGCGCTGTCGTCGCCGCGCCAGCCGGCTCCGGTCCCGCCTTGTGGGTGGTGAAGGACGAGGATTCCACCCTTTATCTGTTCGGCACGGTCCATGTGCTGAAGCCGGACACGCCCTGGGCCACGGCTCGCGTCGACCAGGCCTTCGCCGGCGCCGATGAATACTGGTTCGAGATCGCCGACCTGAACAATCAGGACGGGGTCATGCCCTTGATCCAGGCCAAGGGGATTTCTCCTGACCGCCCCCTGTCCAGCCTGCTGACCGCCGAGGAGATGGCCGATCTGGACGCAGCCGCCCGCACCGTGGGCGCCAGCGCGGCCCAGCTGGAGCCGCTGCGCCCCTGGCTGGCCAGCCTGCAGCTGGCGCTCGCCTCGATCACCAAGGCCGGCTACGTCCCGGCCAACGGCGGCGATCAGGTCCTGCACGCGCGCGCCGCCGCCACCGGCAAGCCGATCAAGGGCTTCGAGACCGCGCCGCAGCAGATCGGCTTCATCGCCGACATGTCGGAAGAGGCGCAACTGGCCATGCTGCGCTCGGGCCTCAAGGAGTTCGATCAGGCCGACGCCATGCTGGGGCGGATGGTGAGCGCCTGGGCGACCGGCGACGTTGACGGGCTGGACGCCATGATCGGGCAGGAGATGAAGGCGGAATCGCCCGAGATGTACGCGATCATGCTGGCCAATCGGAACGAGGCCTGGGCCGAACAGATCCAGACCCTGCTGGCGGGTTCCGGCACGGCCTTCATCTCGGTCGGGGCCGGGCACCTGGCGGGCGCCGACAGCCTGCAGGCCAGACTGGCGCAGCGCGGGATCAAGGCGAACCGGATCACCGATTAACGCGAGGACGCTTGACCTCCGGGCCGCGACGCGGGACGCGGGGGCATGACCCAGACTGAACCCCGACTGACGTCCCTGGCCCACGGCGGCGGATGCGGCTGCAAGATCGCGCCGGACGTTCTGCAGTCCATTCTGGCGGGGGCGCCCCAGGCGGCGCCCTTCGCCAACCTGATGGTCGGGGCCGAGACCTCCGACGATGCGGCGGTGTGGCGGCTGAACGACGAGCAGGCCCTGGTGGCCACGACCGACTTCTTCATGCCCATGGTCGACGATCCGTACGATTTCGGCCGGATCGCCGCCGCCAACGCCCTGTCCGACGTCTACGCCATGGGGGCGACGCCGATCTTCGCCCTGGCCATCGTCGGCATGCCGATCGGCAAGCTGTCGGTCCAGACCATCGGCCGGGTGCTGGAGGGCGGCGCCTCGATCTGCGCCGAGGCGGGCATTCCCGTCGCGGGCGGCCATTCCATCGACAGCGTCGAGCCCATCTATGGTCTGGTCGCGCTCGGTCTGGCGCATCCCGATCGGGTGTTGACCAACCGCCGGGCTCAACCGGGCGACGTGCTGATCCTGACCAAGGCCCTGGGCGTCGGCGTCCTCAGCGCCGCTTTCAAGCAGGGGCGGCTGGACGCGACGGGCTATGCCGCCCTGATCGCCTCGGCGACGCAGTTGAACACGCCCGGTCCGCAGCTGGCGGCCATGGATCAGGTCCATGCGGTGACGGATGTGACCGGCTTCGGCCTGCTGGGTCACGCGCTGGAGATAGCGCGCGGCGCGGGCGTCGCCGTCGAGCTGGATCTGGACGGGCCGGACTATCTGGAGGGCGCCGAAGCCCTGGCCGCAGCCGGGGTTCGCACCGGGGCTTCGGTGCGCAACTGGGCCGCCTACGGCGCATCCGTCGTTCTGCCGTCGGACCTGCCTGAAGGACGGCGCGACCTGCTCAGCGATCCCCAGACTTCCGGCGGCCTGCTGATCGCCGTCGCGCCCGAGGGGGCCGAGGCCGTGATGCGGCGGCTTCAGGAAATGGGCTTCGCCTCCGCGCGGCGGGTCGGCCGCGTGCGCGCGGGCGCGCCTTCGGTGGTCGTGACCGGATGACGCGGCTGAGCGCCGATGTCGGGCTGGCGGCCCTGGCCCGCTATGACGCCGTCATCGACGTGCGCAGTCCGGGTGAGTTCGCCGAGGATCATCTGCCGGGCGCCATCAACCTGCCGGTGCTGGACGACGCCGAGCGGGCCGAGGTGGGGACCGTCTATGTGCGTCGCTCGAAATTCCTGGCGCGGCGTCTGGGCGCGGGCCTGGTGGCGCGCAACATCGCCCGCCATCTGGAGGGGGCGCTGGCGGATCGCGACAGCGGCTTTCAGCCCCTGGTCTACTGCTGGCGCGGGGGGCAGCGCTCGACGGCGATGACCACGGTGATGGATCAGGTCGGCTGGCCCGTGACCCGGCTGGAGGGCGGCTATCAGACCTGGCGCCGTCAGGTGGTGGCGCGTCTGTATGACCCCGCGGCGGCCGGCCTGCGCCTCGTCCTGCTGGACGGCCTGACCGGCAGCGGCAAGACGGCGGTGCTGGGGCGGCTCGCCGCGCGGGGCGTGCAGAGCCTGGACCTGGAGGGGCTGGCCGAGCACCGCGGCTCGCTGTTCGGGGCGACCGGGGTGGCGCAACCGGCCCAGAAGCTGTTCGACACGCGCCTCTATGCAGCCCTGGGCCGACTGGACCCGACGCAGCCGATCGTGGTCGAGGCCGAGTCCAGCCGCATCGGGCGTCTGACCCTCCCGCCGGTGTTGTGGGCGGCGATGAAGTCCGCCCCGCGCCTGCGTTTGAGCGCGCCGGTCGCCGCGCGGGTCGGACGGGTGCTCGAGGACTACGCCGCGCTGGAGCATGACGTCGAGGCCCGAGACGACGCCCTGCGCCGTCTGCCGCGTCACCACAGCCGTGAAACCGTCGAGGCCTGGCGGACGCTGTCGCGCGCGGGCGATCTGCGAGCCTTGGCGACGGCGTTGATGCAGGACCACTACGACCCGGCCTATCGTCGCGCCTCGCGTGATTTCGGGGGCGGCGATCTGGGGGAGGTCGCCTTGTCGGCCTGTGCTCCGGCGGACCTTGATCGGGCGGCCGACGCCGTCGCCGCAGCGGTCAAGCGGCTTTCACCCGGCAAGGGTTGAATCGGGCTTTTTTGTGTTATTCTGACTAGCAAGGGGCCTGCTGGGGGCTCCGTGGCCATGCGGCTGGGATGGACTGCGATGAAGACAAGGCTGTTGTTCTTGGGCGCGACGGCGCTCGTCCTGACGGTAGCGCCCCTGGGCGCCCAGGCTCAGGACTCGAGCAAGACGGCGACGTATGGCGAGGTCGGACTGAGGGCGGGCTTTACGCCGGACCCCTATCGCGTGTCGGTGACGGCGGGCGGGTCGATCGACGCCTATGCCGACACGCCGCTGCCGGCGGCCTGCGTCGGCAATGTCGCGGACGCGCCCGATTTCGAACTGACCTATGAGGCGGGGCGCATGCCGCTGGTGTTCCGCACCCTGTCGTCGGTGGACACGACCCTGGTCATCAACGGGCCGGACGGCAGCTGGTCCTGCGACGACGACAGCTATGGCGACGGCGACGCCCAGGTGCGTTTCGACAAGCCGCGCAGCGGGACCTACGATGTCTGGATCGGGACCTTCGGCGGCGGGACGGCGGACGCCACCCTGCTGATCACCGAGACGCCCTAGGGCCGCCGGACCTTACTGGTCCTCGTCGAACTTGCGGGCGACCAGGTCGCTGAGGGCTTCGATGGCTTCGGCCGCATCGGGGCCCTCGGCCTCGATCTCGACGCCGCAGCCGATGCCGGCGCCCAGCATCAGCAGACCCATGATCGAGCGGGCGTCCACGGTGACGCCGTCGCGGGTGACGCGAATCTCGGACTCGAAGCTCGAGGCCAGCTTGACGAACTTGGCTGAGGCGCGAGCGTGCAGACCGCGCTGATTGCAGATGTTGACGGTGGCCTGGACAGGAGTGTCGGTCATTTTTCGCCCGCCAGGACCCAGGAGGCCACCGAGATGTATTTGCGCCCGGCGTCCTGCGCATGGGCGACGCAGGTCTCGAGGCTTTCGCGGCCGCGCACGCTGGCCAGCTTGATCAGCATGGGCAGGTTCAGCCCGGCGATGACCTCGGCGTGGGTCTGCTCCATCACCGAGATGGCCAGGTTGGACGGCGTGCCGCCGAACATGTCGGTCAGCAGGATGACGCCGTCGCCGTCGTTGACGGCCGCGGCGGCGTCGACGATGTCGCGGCGGCGCCGCTCCATGTCGTCTTCGGGGCCGATGCAGATCGCGGCCACGCCCCGTTGAGGGCCGACCACGTGCTCCATCGCCGCCAGGAATTCGGAGGCCAGGCCCCCGTGGGTGACGATCACCAGCCCGATCATGAAGGCTTCACCAAGACAATACGCCCCGCGCTTCTGCTCTCAGCGAACGCTCCGGGGAGCGTCCAGACTGATCTGCAAGCCGGCCTTCATAGGCCAATCGCGCGCCGGTTCAAAGAGCGGCCAGCGCGGTTGCGACCACCTGACCCGCCGAGGCCGGACGCGGGTCCAGCCGCAGCCGGGGAATCGTCACCCCGTCCCAGGCCCAGACGCCGGGTTCCGGCAGGCGTTCGATCGCCTCATGGGTGCACTGGACGGCCAGGACGATCCGGGCGAGCGGATGCTGCGGAGCGGTGACGATGCCCAGGCCGCGCACCTCGATCTTGCCTGAGATCGTCGCCGGGGCGGCGGCGTAGAGGGCTCCGTCAGAGGCCCACAAATGGGTCCAGTCGTCAGCGATCAACCACCAGCCCTGACCGATCAGCCGCAGGGCCAGATCGCTCTTGCCGACGCCGGACGGCCCCTGGATCAGGACGCCGCGCCAGCCTGTCGGCGTATGGCGGGCCACGGCGGTGGCGTGGAGGGGCTGCATCGGTGCGGTCATGGGCGTCGTCCGGCCAGAGGCAGAAGCACTTCGAAGCGGGCCCCGACCACGTTTCCGTCCTCATCAACGCGGTTCTCGGCGTGGACCCGGCCGCCGTGGGCGTCGACGATCTGGCGCACGATGGACAGGCCCAGGCCCGAGTTGGCCCCGAACGCCGTGCCCTTGGGCCGCGAGGTGTAGAAGCGTTCGAACACCGTCTCGAGGTTTTCCGGCGGGATGCCGGGGCCGTCGTCCTCGACGCGGATGCGCAGGGGCAGGTCGGGGTGGCCGTCGTCGCGCTCCAAACGGACGCGGACCTCGCCGTCCTGGGGGCTGAACGAGCGGGCGTTGTCGATCAGATTGCGGAACACCTGGCCCAGCGGAATGTCGCGGCCCAGCACCCGGGCCGCCTCGGCGGTCGAGGCGAAGCGAACCATGGCTTCGCCGGGTTTCTGGCCGCCTTCATAAACGGCGACGATGTCGCCCAGTAGTTCGTTGAGGTCGATCAGGCGCGGCCGGTCGCGCGACAGCTCGGCGTCCAGACGCGAGGCGTTGGAGATGTCGGTGATCAGGCGATCGAGGCGGCGCACGTCCTGCTGCAGCAGGTTGGTCAGGCGCGCCCTTTGCTCGTCGGTCTTGACCAGGGGCAGGGTTTCCAGCGCCGAGCGGATAGAGGTCAGCGGGTTCTTGATCTCATGACTGACGTCGGCGGCGAAGCGTTCGATGGCGTCCATGCGCGTCGACAGGGTGTCGGTCATCGACTCCAGGGCGCGGGCCAGATCGCCGATCTCGTCCTTGCGGTCCTCGAGGTCGGGCAGGGAGATGGCGCGGGCGCGCTGCAGGCGCACCTGGTCCGCCGCCGCCGACAGGCGCATCACGGGCCGGGCCACGAACAGGTGCAGCACCAGGGCCGACAGCAGGTTCACCGCCAGGGCCACCAGGGCGAAGGGCGTCAGGGCGCGGCGCTGGGCGGCCAGGGTCTCGTCCACGTCGCCGGCCTCCAGCGTGAGCACGCCCAGAACCTGCTGGACATGGCGCACGGGCAGGGAGACCGAGACCACCCGGTCGCCGTTCTCGTTGCGACGAATGTCGGCCTGGGGCGCGCCTTGCAGGGCGCGCTCGACCTCGGCCGAAAGGTCGGCGTTGGCGCGGGTCAGACGGGCCTCCTCGCGCGGCGAGGGCTCGCTGGGGGCCAGGGCGGTGCCGGCGGGATTGGCCGGCGGCAGGGCCTCGCCCGGAATGGCGTCGGTGACGGCGTAGCTGTCCGAGACCAGCAGGCCGTCCTGATCATAGAGGCGGGCGCGCTGGCCTTCGGGAATGAAGTTGTCGCGTAGCCACAGCCCGGCCGCGCCGGGATCCAGCATCGGATAGGGCTCGCCCCGGGTGATGCCCAGTTCGCCCAGGACGTTGGCCAGTAGTTCGGCCTGGACCGACAGGGACTCCTGGCGCGCCTCGATCAGGCCGCGCTTCCATTCGTTCAGCGCCAGGGCCCCGCCGAACAGGATCAGCAGGCTGAGCAGGTTGAGCGCGAGAATGAAGCCGCCGAGACGCGATCCGCCGAAGCGGAAGCGGCGCTGCGGCCGACCGTCCTCGGCCTCAGCTTTCGCGGTAGCGGTAGCCGACGCCATACAGGGTCTCGATCGCGTCGAACTCGGGATCGACGACCCGGAACTTTTTGCGCATGCGCTTGACGTGGCTGTCGATGGTGCGGTCGTCGACATAGACCTGATCGTCGTAGGCGGCGTCCATCAGGCTGTCGCGGCTCTTCACGAAGCCGGGGCGCTGGGCCAGGGCCTGCAGCAGCAGGAACTCGGTGACGGTCAGCTTGACCGGCTTGCCGTCCCAGGTGCTCTCGTGGCGGGCCGGGTCCATCGACAGCTTGCCGCGCTTGATGGCCTTGCCGGCGGCTTCCGCCGCGGTCTCGACCTCGCCGCCGTCGGCGCCGGTGCGGCGCAGCAGGGCCTTGACCCGCTCGATCAGCAGACGCTGGCTGAAGGGCTTGTGGATGTAGTCGTCCGCGCCGAGGTTGAAGCCGAGGATTTCGTCGATCTCCTCGTCCTTGGACGTCAGCATGATGACCGGCAGCTGCGAGGTCTGGCGCAGGCGACGCAGCACCTCCATGCCGTCCATGCGCGGCATCTTCACGTCCAGGATCGCCAGGTCCGGGGGCGTGGTCTCCAGGGCTTCCAGGCCCGAGGCGCCGTCATGATAGGCCGTGACCTTGTGGCCGTGGCTTTCGAGGGCCAGGGACACGGAAGCGACGATGTTTTCGTCGTCGTCGACCAGAGTGATGTTGGCCAAAGGCTTCTCCTGAGTGCGGGCGGCGGCGGTCGTTCGATCATCCGTCGCGTGTTGTTGGCTCAACGCGCGACAAGCGTAACCGTTCTATTCCATCGTGGTGACATTACGGCCACAGCAAATGGTTCGCCAGAGCCTGTCTTTCAACCTTGGCGGGGAAAAGGCGAAACCTCGCCTTAAAGCCTCCGGGCGCAGGGTGGCGGGCTGATACGCGCGAAAGACGCCATGGCCGGCCCGGTTCACTACGAAATCTACATCCGCAAGACGCCGCCGGCGTCCTGGTCGCTGTCGATGGCGACCGAGGACCGCAAGACGGCGATCGAGACGGCCGAGGACCTGCTGCGCGACGGTCAGGCCTGCGCCGTGCGCGTGACCAAGGAGACGCTGGACCCGGACACCATGGAGTTCGCCAGCGTCGTCGTCCTGACGCGCGGCGCGCCCGAGGTGAAGCGCAAGGCGCCGGTGCGCGAGGACAATCGCGGCCCCAGCTGCCGCGGGGTTCAGGATCTCTACGCGCCGCACGCCCGCGACCTGCTGGGCCGGGTGCTGGAGGACTGGCTGAACCGACAGGGGGCGACCGCCTTCGAACTG
>DAIOID010000004.1:33109-37532 GCA_036744355.1 Brevundimonas sp. | reverse complement strand
TGAAGGGGCTGAGCGGGGCGCGGGCGCGTCTCGACCGGCTGATGGACCTGTGCGACCGGGCGCCCGCCGAGGGCCAGCCTCGCGCCCTGGTGCTGGTGCCGGTCGAGCAGATCCTGTGCGAACTTCTGACGTCGCGGGCCAGTCTGGCCCAGATCGTCGGCCCGGCCCTGGATCAGGGCTCCAGTCTGGCGGCCGTGGTGCGCATGGTGGCCCCGCGCGAGATCGCGGCCCTGGTGGCGCACGATCCCCGGCTGGCGATCCTGATTCCGCCGGTCGAGGGCGGCCCGGCGCGTCTGGGCGAGCGGCTGGCGGCGGGCGAGTTCCCCCTGCTGGCGGCGGCCCTGGCGCGGACCGTCCTGCGCGAACTGATGAGCCAGCGGCGGTTGCGGCCGGGCGACCCGGAGGGCGAGATCGACATCCTGCGCGCCCTGGCTATGACCCTGACGGCCACGGCGGGGCGACTGCTGACGCTGGAGGAGGTTCAGAACGCCTTCGTCGAGCGCTCCAAGAGCCTGGTCACCGCCGACTTCGTCGCCGCCTACGTCAAGGGCTGTCCGAACATCCTGTGCGAGGTCGAGCGGCTGGCGCGACTGTGCGAGAACGTCACGGGCGGGGCCAACAAGCGGGCCGCCGCGCGCTGGCTGGACGCCTGCGTCACCTCCTTGCGCTTCGAGACCGAGATGAGGGCTTCGGGCCAGACCCCGGGGCAGAAGCTGATGGCCCTGGCGGAGTTGCAGCGGGCCGTGCGCAACGCCGCCCTGTCCGAGCGCGACTGCGAGGCCGTGATCACGGCCCTGGGCGTGGTCGGCGGATCGGTCGAGGCGGACGCGCGGCTGACGGCCCAGATCGTCCGCGCCCCTGCGCCGGCGCCGCAGAAGCTGGCGGCCCTGCTGCGGCTGGCGGCGGGCGAAACCGGCCCGACCGGCCCTGTGGCGGATCGGGCCAAGGCCGAGGCGATCAGGCTGTTCCGCGCGCCCGAGGTGCGGACCGCCCTCGGCGGCGCGCCCGAGGCGGTGCAGACTCTGCGCCCGCTGATGAAGGCCGCCGGACTGGCCGCCTGAGGCCGCCGCGCGTCAGTCGAAGATGTCGAAGATGTCCATCCGCTTCTTCTTCTTGCGGTAGTGATAGTCGTCGTCGCGGCGGCGGTCGTCGGAATAGCGCGGCGGCTCGCGGTAGCCTTGCGGCTGGCCGCCCCAGGGTTGCTGGATCGGCTGCTGCGGGGGCTGCTGATAGGTCGGCTGGGGCGCGGCCTGAGGGGCGGCGGCGCGGCCTTCCTCGGTCGCGACGGCCATCAGCTTCTCCAGCTCGCCGCGATCCAGCCAGACGCCCCGGCAGGTCGGGCACATGTCGAACTGGACGCCGTTGCGGTCCAGCGTCTGCATGGCGGCGTTGTCGTTGGGGCACATCAACAGGGGCATGGGGTCCTCGTCATCGAATGATGCGGTCCGACATCGCGTCGCCGAAGCGCCGCCAGAGGGGCCCGTCCCGCTGGGTACGAAGCTAGGGAGCGGCCGCCCGTCCTACAACGTGCGCAGACGCCGCAGGGTCTAGCAGCAGGTCAGCAGCTTTGGCCCGCCGTCCAGCCCGACGACCAGGCCCATTGGAAGTTGTAGCCGCCCAGCCAGCCGGTCACGTCGACCACCTCGCCGACGAAGAAGAGGCCGGGGACGGTCCTGGCCTCCATGGTCTGCTGGTCCAGGGCGGCGGTGTCGACCCCGCCCAGGGTCACCTCGGCGGTGCGATAGCCCTCGGACCCGACAGGCTTGACCGTCCAGGCGTTGACCGTCTCGGCCATGGCCCGCAGCTTCTTGTCACCGACCTCGGCCAGCTTGCCCGACAGGCCCTCGCGGGCGCAGATGACCTCGGCCAGACGACGCGGGATGATGTGGCCGAGCGCTGTATGCACCGCCTGTTTGCCGTTCTCGGTCTTGGCCGCCAGCATCCGGGCGGCGACGTCCTCGCCGGGGGCCATGTCGACCGTGATGGCCTCGCCCTCGCGCCAGTAGGAGCTGATCTGCAGGATCGACGGCCCGGAAAGCCCTCGGTGCGTGAACAGCATGGCCTCCTTGAACTGGGGCCTATCGCCCTTCGGGCTGGGTGAGGCCGGGACCGCCTTGACCACGGCGTCGACGGCCACGCCCGCCAGAGGTTTCAGCTGCTCCAGCAGGCCGGGCTCGAAGGTCAGGGGCACCAGGGCCGGGCGCGTCTCCGTCACCCGCAGGCCGAACTGCCGGGCGACGTCGTAGCCCCAGCCGGTCGCGCCCATCTTGGGAATGGACTTGCCGCCGGTGGCCACCACCAGCGAGGCCGTCGAGACGCGCGTCCCGTCGTCCAGATCGACGGTGAAACGCTCGCCGTCGCGGGCGATGGCCTTGACCCCGAGGCCCAGCGACAGGGTCACGCCTGCGGCCTTCATCTCGTCCGTCAGCATGCGGATGATCTGCTTGGCGCTGTCGTCGCAGAACAGCTGGCCCAGGGTCTTTTCGTGCCAGGCGATGCCGTGGCGCTCGACCATCTTGAGGAAGTCGCGCTGGGTGAACCGCTTCAGCGCCGACAGGGCGAAGCGCGGGTTTTCGCTGAGAAAGTTGGCGCCGCTGCTTCCCAGATTGGTGAAGTTGCAGCGTCCGCCGCCCGAGATGCGGATCTTTTCGCCCGGCGCGCGGGCGTGGTCGATGACGCGCACCCGGCGGCCGCGTTTGCCCGCCTCGATGGCGCACATCATGCCGGCCGCGCCGGCGCCGACGATCAGGACGTCGAGATCTGAAGACTTCATCGCCCCGCCCTAGCAGGCGCGGACGCCTGAAGCGACCTTAGAGACCCCTCTTACAGGCCCAGCGCCGCCCGATAGGCCGGATGCACCAGCTCGCTATATTCGGGGTGCTTCTTCAGATAGCCGGCGAAGAAGGGGCAGGTCGGCAGGATGACCAGGCCGCGCGCCTTCAGGTCCGCCAGGACGTGTTTGGCCATGCGGCTGGCGAGGCCGCGCCCCTCCAGCGGGATCGGAACGATGGTCTCGGTGATCAGCAGGCCGCCCGCGACAGGGTTGTAGATGACCACGGCGGTCTCGCCGTCCACCGTCAGTTCGTAGCGTTTGGCCTCGGCGTTGTCGTGGATGTCGGGATCGAGGCTCATGCTTGGCTCCTGCAGCAAGGAGCCAGAGCCTAGCGCGGTCGCCGGAAAAAGAGGAGGGGGCGTCGCCGCCCCCTCCGTCGCATCAGAAGCTGTAGTCCAGCTGGACCCAGGTCTGACGGCCGTAGATGTCGTACCAGCCGATCGAATAGTTCGGCCAGCCGCCGGTGCGGTCCTCGGGATAGCGGTCGGCGATATTGTTCATGATCACCGAGACCGAGGCCTTGTCGTTGACGCGGTAGCGGACGCTGGCGTTGAACACGGCGTAGGGATCGCGTTCCGAGGCATAGTCATTGGTTGGAATGGTCCCGTAGCGGACGCCGTAGAGGGTGGTGCTCCACGGTCCCACCTCCCAGGTGACGCTGCCCGACATGCGGTCGCGCCAGTCCGACTGACGCGACAGGTCGCGCAGATAGTCGAAGGTCGGGTCGCCCTCGAACTGCTGGTACTCGTGCTCCAAGACCCTGGTGTAGGTCAGGCTGCCGCTGACCAGGCCGTAACGCTCGAAATTGTGGCGGGCGTTGACGGTGGCGTCGAAGCCGCGCGTCGTTTCGCTGGCCGCGTTGATCGGATTGACCGTGATGCGCGTGACCTGGTTCGGGTTGATCGCCGCGTCGCCCGGGTTGCGCGCCACCCGCCCGACATAGTCGAGGCACAGGGCCGAGGTCGGATCGACCGTCCCGCCGCTGGGCGTGCGGCCGAGGCGGCAGTCGGCCTCGGTGCGCAGGATGATGTCCTCGCTCAGCGAGGTCACCTGCTGACTGATCTCCAGATCATAATAGTCGAACTGGATGTCGAAGGCCTTGCTGGGCGTCCAGACGAAGCCGGCGGTGAAGGACTTGCCCTTCTCCGGCTGCAGCCCGGCGTTGCCGCCGCGCGTGAAGTCCATGTTGTACTGGATGTCGCAGCTGGAATAGTCCTGCCCATCCAGCCGGCACTGATAATAGTCCGTCACGCCGGGGTAGTAGCCGCGCGTCTCGGTGGCGAAGATGTAGTTCATGTCCGGCGCGCGGAAGCTGGTCGAATAGCTGGAGCGCAGCATCAGGCTGGGGATGGGCCGGTACTGCAGGCCCAGGCTGTAGGTCGGGCTGTCCACCGACTCGCCGCGGTATTCGTAGCGGTCGTAGCGGCCGGCCACGGTGGCGGTCAGCTGGTCCAGGATCGGCACGCGCAGCTCCAGACCCGCGGCCTGACGCTTGCGCTCGCCGCCCGAGGGTTGGGAGCCCGTGACGTTCCAGGCGGCGCCGTTGTTCAGACGCGCGTCGGGTTCGTTCTTGTAGCCCTGCTCGCCGAT
>DAIOID010000004.1:31768-33009 GCA_036744355.1 Brevundimonas sp. | reverse complement strand
TAGCGCCAGTCGCCCACGTGGCCGCGCACGCCCAGCACTGCGTTCCAGTTCTCCTCGTCGTAGCGGTTGCCGACGCCGAAGGCGCCGCCCGTCTCCTCGGGCGTCAGCACCCGGTTCCAGGTCTCCAGCCGCCCGGCCGTGTCGTTCCAGAAGGTCTTGTTCCAGCTCAGCGAGCGCACGACGTTGTCGACCTGGGTCTTGCCGTACAGGAACTCGCCGAAGACCTCGATGTCGTCGTTCAGGCGGTAGGTCAGGCCCAGATAGGCGTTGCCCGACTCCTTCTGCGTCTGGATCGTGCGGGTGCTGTAATAGGCGTCGCTGCCGCAATAGGAGCCGCCGCTGGCCGCCATGACGCGCTCGATCGTGCCGCCCTGCAAGGAGGCCAGGCCCTCGCACAGACCGGCGGGCGGGTCGTAATAGGCGCGGGTGATCGGGTTGCGGTTCGAGAACATGGCCGGCGGAACCGCGCCCGGGTCGGCGTAGCGGGTGTAGGACTCGCTGATCTCCCGGTCGCCCCAGAAGATGGCGTCGCGCTGGCTGTATTCCAGGCTGCCGACCACATCCAGACGGTCCCAGCTGCGGCCGCCCGACAGTTGGGCGCGCCAGTTCTCGCCGCCGCCCTGTTCGGTGCCGCCATAGCGCAGCGAGGCGTCGAAGCCGTCGGTCTTCTGCTTCAGCTTGATGTTGACCACCCCGGCGATGGCGTCCGAGCCGTAGATGGCGCCCGCGCCCCCGGTCAGGACCTCGATCCGGTCGACCACGGCGTTGGGCAGGTTGGCCAGGTTCACCGCATTGACCGAGCCGTTGTAGGCCGACGGATACTCCGCCACCCGCCGTCCGTTCAGCAGGACCAGGGTGTGGTTGGGGCCGAGGCCACGCAGGGAGATCACGTTGGCCGCCGGGGTGAAGGTGGCGCCGAAGTCCTCGCCTTGGACCGAGCCGGTGTTCTGGGTCGCCTGGCTCAGGGCGTCGAAGACGCTGCGGAAGCCGCGCGTGTCGATGGCCTCGCCGGTCAGGACCGAGACGGGGGCGACGCCCTCCAGATCGACGCGGCGGATGCGCGAGCCGGTGACGACGACCTCGTCGACGGTTGCGGCGGCTTCAAGCTCGGGCGCTTCCGACTGGGCGGGCGGGGTTTGGGCGAAGGCGGGGGCGGCCGCCGTCAGGGCGATGGCGGCGGCCGACAGCCGCAGCAGACTCTTTTTCACAACTGAACCTTGTTCTTGGAGGGGTGTTCCAAG
>DAIOID010000004.1:27611-31668 GCA_036744355.1 Brevundimonas sp. | reverse complement strand
AGCAGGGCGCCCGGCATGCGGATCATGGCGCGGCGGATGATGTCGGCGGCGGCGCCCTGGATCGGGGCGTTGATGGCGGCGCGCTCGCCGAACTGACGCTCGGCTCCCGACTTGGAATGGATGGCCGGGATGTGGATGCGACGCCCGAAGACGGTGGTGACGAAGCCGTTTTCCTTCACCAGGGCCTTGGTGCGGTCCATGTAGGCGCGGATGCCGGGGAAGCGCTCGAAATAGGTCTTGATATAGGCTGCGGCCTCGCCCTGATCGATGCCCAGCTGGGCCGCCAGACCGAAGGCCGAGATGCCGTAGACGATGCCGAAGTTGATGGCCTTGGCCCGGCGGCGGGTCTCGCTGGGCATGCCCTCGACCGGGACGCCGAACATCTCGGACGCGGTGGCGGCGTGAATGTCGAGGCCCGCCTTGAAGGCGCGCTTCAGCTCGGGGATGTCGCCGATATGGGCCAGCAGGCGCAGTTCAATCTGGC
The DNA here is from genome assembly GCA_036744355.1 of Brevundimonas sp. Lineage (GTDB taxonomy): Bacteria > Pseudomonadota > Alphaproteobacteria > Caulobacterales > Caulobacteraceae > Brevundimonas. The sequence goes on along the minus strand of DAIOID010000004.1, from coordinate 31,184 downwards.
TGTAGTCGGCGCTGATCAGCACATGGCCCGGCGAGGCGATGAAGGCCTGACGGATCAGGCGGCCGGTCTCGGTGCGGATCGGGATGTTCTGCAGGTTGGGATCGCTTGAGGCCAGACGCCCCGTCGTCGCCGCCGCCAGCTGATAGGAGGTGTGGACCCGGTGCGTGGCCGGATCGGCCGCCGCCACCAGGGCGTCGGTATAGGTGCCCTTCAGCTTCGACAGCTGGCGCCAGTCGAGGATGGCGCGCGGCAGGTCATGGCTCAGGGCCAGCTCTTCCAGCACGCTGGCCTCGGTGCCCCATTGGCCGGATGCGGTCTTCTTGCCGCCGGGCAGGTTCATCTCGCCAAACAGGATCTCGCCGATCTGGCGCGGGCTGCCGACGTTGAAGGGGCGGCCCGCCAGCTTGTGCGCCTGCTCTTCCAGCTCGGCCATGCGCTGGCCGAAGGTCGAGGACAGGGAGCGCAGACGGTCGGGATCGACCCGCACCCCGGCCAATTCCATGTCGGCCAGAACGGCGGGCATGCCGCGTTCCAGGGTCTCATAGACGGTGGTCAGGCGCTCGGCGGCCAGACGCGGTTTCAGCAGCTTGTAGAGGCGCAGGGTCACGTCCGCGTCCTCGGCGGCGTAGCAGGTCGCCGGCTTCAGCTCGACGTGCTTGAAGCTCTTCTGGCTCTTGCCCGTGCCCGCCACGCTCTTGAACGGGATGGGCTCGTGGCCGAGGTGCAGGCGCGCCAGTTCGTCCATGCCGTGGCCGTGCAGCCCGCCTTCGAGGACGTAGGAGATCAGCATGGTGTCCTCGATCGGGGACACGCGGATGCCGCGCCGGGCCATGACGGCGAGGTCGTATTTGATGTTCTGGCCGACCTTCAGCACCGCCGGGTCTTCCAGCAGGGGTTTGAGGCGTTCCAGCGCTGTCGACTTGTCGATCTGCGTCAGCGGCTCGCGCGTCTCGCCCTGGGCCGGTTCCAGACCGAAGTCGAAACCGCCGCTCAGCGCGGCGTCGCCGCTCGGCTCATGGTCGTGGGTCAGCGGAATGTAGCAGGCCTCGTTCGGGCTGACGGCGATGGAGACGCCGCAAAGCCCGGCGTGGGTGGCCGACAGGGCGTCGGTCTCGGTGTCGAAGCCGATGACCCCGGCGGCGCGGGCGCGGGCGATCCAGCGGTCCAGATCCTCCAGCGTCTGCACGCACTCGTATTTGTCGCGGTCGAAGTCGTGGACTTCATCGGGCGTCGCGACCTCGGTCTGGCCGTAGCGCGGCGTGGCGACCGGGGCCGAGGGCTGGCGCGCGAAGGCCGAGCCTTCCTTGGCCGGGGCCTTGCCGTCGCCGACGCGGCGCAGCAGGGAGCGGAACTCCATCCGCTCCAGGAACTCCGACAGCACCGCCGGGTCGGGATCGCGGATCAGGAAGTCGTCGACCGGCTCGGGCGCCGGGGCGTCGCAGGTCAGTTTCACCAGTTCGCGCGACAGGCGGATCTGGTCGGCGAAATTGATCAGGGTCTCGCGCCGCTTGGGCTGCTTGATCTCGCCCGCGCGGGCCAGAAGCGTGTCGAGGTCGCCATACTCTTGGATCAGCTGGGCCGCCGTCTTGGGGCCGATGCCGGGGGCGCCGGGGACGTTGTCGACGCTGTCGCCGATCAGGGCCTGAACCTCGACCACCTTGTCCGGGGTGACGCCGAACTTCTCGAACACGGCCTCTTCGTCCAGACGGCGGTCCTTCATCGGGTCGTACATGACGACCCCGTCGCCGATCAGCTGCATCAGGTCTTTGTCGGAGCTGACGATGACCGCCTCGCCGCCCATGTCGCGGACCTTGCAGGCATAGGTGGCGATCAGGTCGTCGGCCTCATAGCCGGGCAGTTCGATCCCGTGCACGCCGAAGGCGGCGGTCGCCTCGCGCACCAGCGGGAACTGCGGCACCAGATCCTCGGGCGCGGGCGGGCGGTGGGCCTTGTACTGGTCGTAGAGATCGTTGCGGAAGGTCTTTTCCGAGTGGTCGAAGACGGCGACCAGATGGGTCGGGCCGTCCTCGCCCTTCATGTCGCGGATCAGCTTCCACAACATGTTGCAGTAGCCCTGCACCGCGCCGACGGGCAGGCCGTCCGACTTTCGGGTGAGGGGCGGCAGGGCGTGATAGGCGCGGAAGATATAGGCCGAGGCGTCGATCAGCCACAGCCGGGGCGGCGGTCCGTCCTGAGTGAGGGGGCGGGCAGTGGTGTCGGCAGCGGATTCGGCGGGCGCGTCGGTCATGGCGCGACCATAGGGGGCGGCGACGGTCGCGTCATCGGCTTAAGCGATCCTCCCCTGCGAAGCGGGGGAGGGGGACCATGCGCAGCATGGTGGAGGAGGCGAGATCAGGCTGCCCGGATGGGGTTTCAGGGCTGCGGAAGCCGAGGTGAGGTCGGCGGCTGCAGCCGCCCCCTCCACCGCCTGCGGCGGTCCCCCTCCCCCGTGAACGGGGGAGGATCAAAGATGCCTTACGGCTGCCAGCCGCCCGGCGTCTCGGGGATGGCGTCTTCACTTTCGACGGTGATCTCGCCGCGGGTCTGGCGGACCTCGGCCCAGGCGGCGCGCAACAGTTCTGTCACGCCTTCGCCGGACACGCCCGACACCAGGAAAGGCGTCTTGCCCGAGGCGGCCTTCAGCGCAGCGACCTTCTCCTCACGTTCTTCCGGCGACAGGGCGTCGATCTTGTTCAGCGCCAGCAGCTCGACCTTGTCGGCCAGGCCTTCGCCATAGGCGTCCAGCTCGCCGCGAATGATGCGATAGGCCTCGGCCACGTCCTCCTGGGTGCCGTCGATCAGGTGGATCAGGCTGGCCGAACGCTCGACGTGACCCAGGAAGCGGGTGCCCAGGCCTGCGCCCTCGTGGGCGCCTTCGATCAGGCCGGGGATGTCGGCGATGACGAAGCGTTCCGAGGGGCTCAGGTCCACCACGCCGAGGTTGGGCGTCAGGGTGGTGAAGGGATAGTCCGCCACCTTGGGCTTGGCCGCCGAGACCGCCGCCAGGAAGGTCGACTTGCCGGCGTTGGGCAGGCCGGCCAGACCGATGTCGGCGATCAGCTTGAGCCGCAGCCAGACCCAGCGCTCCTGGAACTCCTGGCCGGGGTTGGCGAAGGTCGGGGCCTGATTGGTCGGGCCCTTGAAGCGGGTGTTGCCCCAGCCGCCGTTGCCGCCCGAGAGCAGCTTCACCTTCTGGCCCGGCTTGTCCATGTCGACCAGGACGGTTTCCTTGTCCTCGTCCAGCACCTGGGTGCCGACCGGAACGCGCAGGACCACGTCGTCGCCCTTGCCGCCGTGCATCTGGCGGCCCTGGCCGTGGTGGCCGGTCTGGGCCTTGAAATGCTGCTGGTAGCGATAGTCGATCAGGGTGTTCAGCCCCTCGACCGCCTCGACCCAGACGTCGCCGCCCTTGCCGCCGTCGCCGCCGTCGGGGCCGCCGTTGGGGATGAATTTCTCGCGTCGGAACGAGACGGCGCCGGCGCCGCCCGCGCCCGAGCGAATGTAGATCTTGGCCTGGTCGAGGAACTTCATGCGGGCCTTATGGCCGAAGAGAGCGGCGAATTACAGGCCGGC
>DAIOID010000004.1:20259-27511 GCA_036744355.1 Brevundimonas sp. | reverse complement strand
TCGGCCACGGCGGGATAGGTGATCTCGCCCTTCAGCACGTTCAGGCCGCGCGCCAGGTGCGGGTCCTTCTTCAGCGCCTCCAGCCCCTTGTCCGCCAGAGCAAGGCCGAAGGGCAGGGTGGCGTTGGTCAGGGCTTCGGAGCTGGTGCGCGGCGCGGCGCCCGGCATGTTGCCGACGCAGTAGTGGACCACCCCGTCGACGACATAGGTGGGGTCTTCATGGGTGGTCTGTCGTGAGGTCTCGAAACAGCCACCCTGGTCGATGGCCACGTCGATCAGGACGCTGCCCGGCTTCATCGACTTCAGCTGGTCACGGCGGACCAGGGTCGGGGCCTCGGCGCCGGGGACCAGGACGGCCCCGATCACCACATCGGCCTTGACCAGTTCCTCCTCGATGGCGCCGATCGAGGAATAGCGGGTGATGACCCGGCCGCCGGTCAGCTCGTCGATCTCGCGCATGCGGGGGATCGATCTTTCCAGAACGACCACCTCGGCGCCCAGGCCCATGGCCATGCGTGCGGCGTTCAAGCCCACGACCCCGCCGCCCAGCACCAGCACCCGCGCCGGGGCCACGCCCGGCACGCCGCAGAACAGCAGACCCATGCCGCCGTTGTGCTTCAAAAGGGTCTCGGCGGCGGAGAAGACGGCGATGCGCCCGGCGACCTCAGACATGGGGGCCAGCAGGGGCAGGCCGCCGTTCTTGTCCGTCACCGTCTCATAGGCGATGGCGGCGCATTTCGAGGCCAGCAGGGCCTTGGTCTGCTCGGGATCGGGAGCCAGGTGCAGATAGGTGAAGAGGATGTGGTCCTCGCGCAGGCGCGGCCACTCGGCGGGTTGCGGCTCCTTGACCTTCACGATCATCTGGCTGTCGGCGAAGACGGTCTCGGCGTCGGCAACGATGGTCGCGCCCGCCTTGACGTAGTCGGCGTCGGTGAAGCCCGCGCCCAGCCCGGCGCCGGTTTCGATGCGAACCTCATGACCGTGGGCGACGTATTCGCGCGCGGCGGTCGGGGTCAGGCCCACGCGATGTTCGTTGGTCTTGATTTCGCGAGGTACGCCGACACGCATGGGGCTGGTCCTGATCTGTACGCCCGCATCTGATGGGGCGGGCGGACGCTAAACCTGAGCCGGGAACGTCGCCAGCCGAAATCGATGGGTTGCAGACATAAAAAACCCCTCGACGCCCGGCGGGCGGCGAGGGTTCGGCATGTTTTTGGTGCGATTCCTAGTTCTTGGCGTCCTTGGCGGCGTCTTCGACGGCGCGGCCGGCGGCCTGGGTGTCCTTGCCCGCGCCGGCGATGGTGTTGCAGGCGGCGGTGGTCAAAAGAGCGGCGGCGGCGGCGAGAATGAACAGTTTGCGCATGGTCGTCTCCTGTAGGGGCGGGCGCGTCGCGCGCCCTCCTAAAACCAACGCGGCGTCGGCGGCGAGGTTCCTGCCAAGCTGCGCTAGCCGTGGACGCCGGAGCCGGCCGTGGGCGTGGGGAATGTCAGGCGGGCGATCGAGCCGCCGCCAGGCGCCTCGACCATCTCGGCCTGGCCGCGCAACTGCTTGGCGAAGGCGCTCATCAGGGTGCGGCCCACCCCCGCCGTGTCGCCGTCGGTCAGGCCGGGGCCGTCGTCCTGGACTTCCAGGACGCTCATGTCGCCGTTGACCTTGAAGCGGACCCTGAGGTCGCCGCCGCGTCCGGCGAAGGCGTGCTTCTGGGCGTTGGAGACGGCCTCGACCAGCCACAGGGCCACGGGCGCCAGCCGGTCCGGGTCGATGATGATGGCGTCGGCCTCGACCGAACTGGTGACCAGGGGGCCGCGCATGGACTCGCCCGCGATCAGTTGTCCGACCAGTTCGGTCAGGAAGGTCCGCGAGTCCGCCTCGCGGATGTCCTCGCTCTGGTAGAGGGTGCGGTAGATCAGGGCCAGGGCCGTAATCCTCTGGCGCGTGTCGCCCAGGGCCGAGCGCGCCGCCGGGTCGGCGACCGCCCTCTGCTGCATCGACAGCAGGGAGGAGATGATCTGCAGGTTGTTCTTCACCCGGTGGTGGATCTCGCGCATCAGCGCGTCCTTCTCGTCCAGGGAGTCGAGCAGGGCCTTGTCGCGGGTGGTGATGCTGTCGCCCAGCGCGCCGAGCGTGCGGGCCAGGGAGCGGATCTCGGCGGGGGCGTGCTCGGCCTGGACGGGGCGCACCGAGAAGCGGCCGCGGGCATAGATGGCGGCCACCCGTTCCAGATAGACCAGCCAGCGGATGACGATCCGCTCCGACAGCAGCATGACCGCCAGGAAGGCGACCAGCCAGGCGGCGAGCGGCAGCAGGAAGGAGCCGATCGGGTTCAGTCGGGCCCAGGACAGCAGACCCGACGCCGGGGCCGACAGCAGGACGTAGAGGTCGCGGCCGGCCAGGGCGGTGCCGGCGTAGACGTGCCTGCGCCCGCGCGCGTCGCGGGCCTCGAACAGGGCGGCCGTGCCTTGTCGCGCCTCCCAGACCCAGGTCGAATTGGTGCCGTTGACGGCGAAGGCGGCGGGATCGGTGGAGACCAGGATCCGCCCGTCCGCGTCGGTCAGGGCGGACTGGGCGCCGGAGGGCAGGGCGGGGTCATGGATGTCGGGTTGCAGGGCCGTCAGCGGGATCACCGCCGCGATCGCGCCCTGGAAGGCGCCCAGAGGGCGTTCCGAGCGGACGGCGACGATCAGCGATCCGGGGGCGTCGGGGGCGCGGACCATGACCACGTCCTCGCCGTTCTTCAGCCGCTGGTACCATTCCTGGCTGCGGACGTCGGGCGGCGGGGCGGGGGCGTCCTTGTCCGTGCGCGAGGCGCAGACCGGCTCGCCGGTCGGGCTGTAGCGCTGCAGGGCCGTCAGCCCGTCCAGGCGCGACACCAGGGCGGTCAGGCGCGGCTCGCAATAGAAGCCGGTCGCTTCGGGGGCCAGGGCCTGCAGCAGGACCACGGTGCTGTCGATCCGGGCCTTGGCGTCAGTGGCGCTGCGCTCGGCAGCCAGTTGCAGATCGTGGCGGCGGTCCTCGGCCTGACGCCTGAACTCGGCCTGGGTCTGGACGGCGCTGAGCAGCAGGATGGGCAGCAGGGCGACGGCCATGGCCAGGCCCATGCGGAAGCGGATGCCGTGGACGCTGGGGCGACTCAGCCGCAATCCCCATGCGCGGCCGAACCGCACCACGCGCCGTCAGTCCTGCCTGGCGCCGCTCAGGCGGTCAGCGTCGGCCAGGATGGAGCGCATGGCGTCGCCGGCGGCCTGACCGTCCCGCCCGTAGCCGCCGCGTTCCAGCGTCGCCTGAAGGGCCTTGCGGGCGCGCGACACGCGGCTCTTCACCGTGCCGACCGCGCATTGGCAGATCTCGGCGGCCTCCTCGTAGGCGAAGCCGCCGGCGCCGACCAGGATCAGGGCTTCGCGCTGTTCCTCGGGCAGGGTCTTCAGGGCCTGACGCAGTTCGTCCAGGGCGACCGGCGCCTCGGGATCGTCGACCGCCACCAGGGTCCGCTCGGCGGCTTCCTGATCCAGCTGGGTCTGACGCCAGGACCGGCGCTTTTCCGAATAGAACTGGTTGCGCAGGATCATGAAGGTCCAGGCCTTCATGTTGGTGCCCATCTGATAGCTGGCCCGGGCGTCCCAGGCCTTCATCATGGCTTCCTGGGCCAGGTCGTCAGCGGCGGTGGGGTCGCCGGTCAGGGTGCGGGCGAAGGCGCGCAGATGAGGGATGAGCGTCACCAGTTCGGTCTTGAAACCGGCATCGTCGGCGGAGGGCGGTTTGGGAGGCGCGCCGTTGCTCACTGGCCCTCCTTGGTCGACGACCGCTCGTCGGCCCGCCGCAGAATGTCCAGGAATTCATCCGGGACCGGCTCGTTCACCACCTGGTCGAACATATGGCGCAGTTTCACGCCGATGGCCTGCTGACGCAGGCGCACTTCTTCCAACCCGTTGTCCCTTGACGCCGGCGCGTCTGGACGCGGGGTGGGTGCCTTAGAATTGATCATGGATTACCGGCCGCCGCCCAAGCCTTGAGAAGTCGTTCATGGAAGCCGAAAACGCCGCTTCCCGCCAAGAGTTCCTAGGCGCGTGCGTTTTTATGCTCAAGCTTGTGTTTCAGGGCGGAACCGTTGCGCGCCCGGTACGTTCTGACAGCTGGGACGTCTCCAGTTCGGAGGCGCCGAATGTCGGGGAAATTGCATGAGTCTATTGGCCAGGCTGGCGCCGCATCTGCCCTATGTCCGCCGCTATGCGCGGGCGCTGACGGGCGATCAGATCACCGGCGACAACTATGTGCGGGTCGCGTTGGAAGCCTTGGCCGCCGGCGAGCGGCAGCTGCCGACTGAAATGACGCCGCGGGTCGCCCTTTATCACGTCTTCCACGCCATCTGGTCTTCGACGGGCGCCCAGCTGGAGGACGGCAGCGGCCTGGACGTCGGCGACGACGCTTCGCGTCGCCTGATGCGGATTTCGCCGCGATCGCGACAGGCCTTCCTGTTGACGGCCCTCGAAGGCTTCACGCCGTCAGAGGCGGCGCAGATTCTGGGCGTGGACCCGCGCACGGTCGAGCGCCTGATCGCGGAAGCCCAGTCCGACATCGACGCCGAACTGGCCACCGACGTCCTGATCATCGAGGACGAGGCCATCATCTCGGCCGACATCGAAAGCCTGGTCAGGGAACTGGGACACAACGTCACCGGCACCGCCACCACCCACGACGAAGCCGTTGACGCCGTCACGCGTCATCGTCCTGGCCTGGTCCTGGCCGACATCCAGCTGGCCGACGGTTCGTCGGGCATCGACGCGGTCAAGGATATCCTGAAACGCTTCGACGTTCCGGTGATCTTCATCACCGCCTTCCCCGAGCGGCTGCTGACCGGCGAACGGCCCGAGCCCACCTTCCTGATCACCAAGCCCTTCCAGCCCGAGACGGTGAAGGCGGCGATCAGCCAGGCGCTGTTCTTCCATCCGTCGCGCCAGAAGCAGGCGGCCTGAGCTCAGGTCGTCGGCGTCGCCGTCCCGGCGGGCGGCGGCGTTGCGGCGGCCGGCTGGCTGAAGGCGGCGGAGTCTTCCTTCTCGCCGCCGGCGTTAGGGTTGACGGTCTGGAAGCCGCTGTTGCTGAGCAGCCACATGCCCAGCAGCAGCACGGCCGCCGCCCCGCCGGACACGATCAGCAGCCACAGGATGCGCTTACCGCCCCGGCCCTGACGCACGTACTGGGCCTCGATCGGGTCGTGGTGCTCGACGGCGTCGGCGGAATGGGAGTGGGGATCCTGATGGGTCATCGCGCTCTCCAGGGCGGCGTGGTCCGTGAGTCTGTTCCTAATGGTCCAGCAACGCGGCGGCGCCTGTCGTCGTTCCGGTCTGCCTGTTTCCTGGCGAACGGAACCGGATCCGCACGTCGTCGTTATCGGAGGGCGGAGGCGACAAAGCCCCCCCGACTTGACCGGCTCGCCGGTCCGTCGTCTCCGCTCCTCATTCTCGATGATGCTACCTCAAAGCGGACCCGAAACGGTCCGCTTTTTCTTTGGAAGCCCCTCGACAGAGGCCGGGCGTCCACGCCTAATGAGTTCTGAAAGAAAACGCATTGGAGACGCGCCATGAGCCTTCGCAATCGTCAGTGGGTTCTTCGTCAACGACCCCAGGGCCTTATCCAGGACGGCGATCTGGAGCTGATCGAGACGCCCGTGCCCGACCTGAAGGACGCCGAGGTCCTGGTCCGCACCATCTATCTGTCGCTGGACCCGACCAATCGCACCTGGATGAACGACAGCCAGGGCTATCTGCCGCCGGTCGGTCTGGGCGAGGTCATGCGCGGCCTGACCCTGGGCGTGGTCGAGGCGTCGAAGTCCGAACGGTTCAAGGAAGGCGACATCGTCACACCCCTGTCGGGCGGCTGGGCCGACTATGCGGTGGTGCATGAGCAGGGCCTGCGCCCGGTCCACCGTGCGCCCGGCATGCCGCTGACGGCCAATCTGTCGGTGCTGGGGATGACCGGCCTGACCGCCTATTTCGGCGTCACCGACGTGTTGAAGGCCAAGGCGGGCGAGACCCTGGTGATCTCGGCGGCGGCGGGGGCGGTCGGCTCCATCGCCGGCCAGGTGGCGAAGCAGCGCGGCGCCCACGTCATCGGCGTCGCCGGCGGCCCCGACAAGTGCCGCTGGCTGACCGAGGAGCTCGGCTTCGACGCCGCCGTCGACTACAAGAACGAGGACGTGGGCGAGGCCCTGGACCGTCTGGCCCCGAACGGCATCGATCTCAATTTCGAGAACGTCGGCGGCGACATCATGATCGCCGTGTGGAACCGGCTGAACATCCATGCCCGCATGGCGGTCTGCGGTCTGATCTCCAGCTACAACGCCACGCGCATGCCGCCTTCGCCGAACTTCAGCCGCATCATCACCCACCGCCTGAACGTCCAGGGCTTCCTGGTGCTGGACTACGCCCACCGCGCCCGCGAGATGGTCGCCGAAATGGGGCCCTGGCTGGCCGACGGCAAGATCAAGTGGAAGGTCCACGTCGATGACGGTCTGGAAGGGGCGGTGACCTCGCTGAACCGCTTGTTCACCGGCGACCATGACGGCAAGCTGCTGGTGCGGGTGTCGGAAGAGCCCGCCGCCTGAGGAGCCTGAGGGGATGACCGAACCGCTGCACGTCCACTTCGAGGACCTTGAGGTCGGCCAGGTCATTCCCCTGGGCGCCTGCGCGGTCGACGCGGGGGCGCTGGATGTCTTCGCCGAGCGGTTCGCGCCGGGCTGGGACGTGGCCTACGGCGCGCCCGACGCCCTGGTCTATGCCCTGTGGAGCCGGCTTTCGGCCGAGAAGGCGGGGCATTGGGCCGGGGCCAAGACCCTGGCGGTCGACGGCCTGCGCTTCATGCGCAACCCGCCGGCGGGCGAACTGCTGCGCGGGCGGCTGACCATCATGGGCAAGGACCCCGTAGGGGACGGAAAGGGCATCGTCGTCGCCCAGCAGGACCTTCTGGACGAGGCGGGGCGGCTGGTCTTCTCCTGCCTGACCCGCGCCCTGGTCGCCCGGCGCTAGACAAGAAAAACGCCCCGCCGGTTTCCCGACGGGGCGTTCATTTTCATTTTTTAGAGGCTTATCGCGCGTTCGCGCTACTTGAGGCTTCTAAAAATCAGGCGTTGGCGGCGACGGGCGCCGTGGCGGCGCGGGTCAGGGCCATGGCGATCAGACGATCCCAGCCCAGCAGCGACACCAGGTGGGCGTAGATCTGGCCCAGGGCGCCGTTGTCGCGCAGTTCGGCCAGCTTCTCG
>DAIOID010000004.1:17250-20159 GCA_036744355.1 Brevundimonas sp. | reverse complement strand
TTGGTCTGGGCGACGAAGGCGTAGGGCTTGTCGGCGGGCGTCACGCCCAGCTTGCCATGAGCTTCGAACGAGATCGGCTCGGGCTGGGTGTAGAACAGGACGTTGCCGGACAGGGGGCCGGACGCTTGAGTCGTGGTGTCGGTCATGATGGTCGGATCGGCTCTGAACAGAATGGTCGGGCCTTCTAGCCCATGGCCGGCCGCGTCGCAAACGCGTTGGTTCGACGAACGGCGGGTCATGATCCGGGCGGTTGCGACGCCGCCGCCGGTTGCGGCGCGGCCTGCGACCCCTTAGCTGTGGAGCATGGGCGTTGCTTGCGATCATGATCATGCCGACAGCCGACCCGGCGCCGCCGAGGTCGAGCGGGCGCTTGTCGCCGTTGAAGCGCGCTGCGCCGCCGAGGGCGAGCGCATGACCGCGCCGCGCCGCCGCGTGCTGGAGCTGCTGCTGGCGGCGGGCGAGCCGGTCAAGGCCTATGACCTGATCGCGCGCTTCGGCGTCGACGGTCAGGCGGCCAAGCCGCCGACCGTCTATCGCGCCCTGGAGTTTCTGGAGCGGCGGGGCGTGGTGCACCGAATCGCCTCGATCAGCGCCTATGTCGCCTGCACCGCCGTCGCCGCGGACGCGCCCGCTCACGCCGCCGCCTTCCTGATCTGCGACTGCTGCGGCGCGACCGAAGAGGTCGCCGTGGCCGGCGGGGAGGCCTTCGTCGAGGCGGCCGCCACGGCCGGCTATCAGATCGAGCGCACCACCATCGAGGGCCACGGTCGTTGCCCCGCCTGCCGCGTGGCGGCCTGACCGGCATGGACGCCCTTGCCCTTTCGGCGCCCCGGCGTCTGACGGTTCCCATCGACAACCGCTGGGGCGGGGGCGAGATGGCGGTGCTGGACTTCGGCGATCCGGCCCGGCCCGTCGACCTGATCTTCGCCCATGCGAACGGCTTCAACGCCTATGCCTATCGCTCGCTGCTGCAGCCCCTGTCGGGCGCCCTGCGCATCTGGGCGCCCGACCTGCGGGGGCACGGCCAGAGCCGCCTGCCGGCGCGGCCCGAGGGGCGGCGCAGCTGGAAGGACCATCGCGACGACCTGATCGCCCTGCTGGACGCCGTGGACGGTCCGCCGGTGGCCTTGGCCGGCCATTCCATCGGCGGCACCAGCGGCCTGCTGGCGGCGGCGGAACGGCCCGAACGGGTGTCGCGCCTGTTGCTGCTGGACCCGGTGGTCTGGCGGCGCGAGATGGTGCTGGTGATGAACCTGCCCCTGATCGGGCGGCTGGCCGACCGCAATCCCATCGTCGCCGGCACGCGCAAGCGGCGCGCCCTGTTCGACAGCCGCGAGCAGGCGATGGCCGCCTACCGCGGACGCGGAGCCTTCAAGGGCTGGTCGGACCTGATGCTGGCCGACTATCTGGTCGACGGCCTGACCGAGACGGATCGCGGCTTTGAACTGACCTGCAGCCCCGCCTGGGAGGCCTCGAACTACGCCGCCCAGGCGCATAATCCGTGGCGGGCGCTGCGTCGGTATCCGGGCGCCGTGCGCATCCTGAAGGCCGAGAGCGGCGCCCTGTGCGCCGTGCCGGCGGGCGAGAGCGCGTCGCGCCGCGTCGAGGCCGTGGCCGGCGGCGGCCATCTGTTCCCGATGACCCACCCGGACATCGTGCGCGACGCCCTGCTGGATCTGGCGGTCTGACGGGGACGTCTTGGGGCCAGGACGGCCCCCCGGGCCGGGGGGACCGTTTCGACCTTGAAGCTCTGTGCGGGGCCGGGGGTTGCCCTCGGGCCGTTCGGTGCTAGGCCTGGGGCACGATGTCGTCCTCCGCCGCCCCGTCCAGTCTGTCGCGCATCCTGTGGGGATCGCTGATCGGCGCGGCCATTGGCCTGGTTCTGCTCGCGCTGGGCGTGGCCATCCTGTGGAACGCGGCGGACCAGAGGTTGGCCGAGACGCAGGCGGCGGTGCCGTCCGAGGCGGCGGCGCCATCGCCGCAACCGACTCGCAAGGCCGTGGAGGCCTCGCCCGTGCCCTACCCGGTCGTGGGGCCGGGCGCGCCGAGGCCGGCCGCCCCGATAGAGCCTGAACCCAGGGCGTCGGCGGCGACCTCGATCTGGCGTTCGATCTTCGACGATGCGGCCGAGACGGCGGAATCCGCCATTCCCGCTGCAGCCACGCCTCGCGCCGACCCTCCCGCCGCCCCGCGCCTTGCGGCGCGTCCGACGCCGCCGCGACGCCCGCCCGAGGCGCAGCGTCAGGACGAGAGCCTGTTCTTCTGACGCCTCAGGTCAGGCGGGCGCAGGCGTGGATCAGTCGTTCCACGTCCTCTTCCGACTGATACAGGCTGAAGCCGAAGCGGATCACGTCGTCGCGGACGTCGGTGACCACGTTCATGTGTTGCAGATCGGCCTTCCAGCGCGCGGCCTCGTCCGAGCGCAGGGCCAGGAAGCGGGCGCGCGGCGCCTCGCCCTCGACCGGGTTGAGGATCTCGGCCTGCGACAGGGCGCCGGCCTCGCCCGCCAGCACCGCCGCCTGGAAGCGAGCCTGCAGGCTGCGCGCATGAGCGGCGACAGCGGTGGTGGTCAGGCCCTGCTCGTCCAGCATCCGGCGCACGGCGTTGAGGCGATACAGGGCGCTGACGTCGAAGGTGGCGCCCCAGAAACGGCCGCCGTCGGTGCGGTACCGGACCCCGCCGGGCGGGCCTTCCAGATGGCCGAACTCGGCGAACCAGCCGGTGATGACCGGGCGCGGGCAGAAGCCGGGCGGGGAATGCAGGAAGCAGGCGCCTTCGCCCGCCATGGCGTACTTGTAGCCGCCCGCCAGATAGAAGACCTTGGCCGCCACCGCCGACAGGTCGGTCGGCGTCGCCATGAAGCCGTGATAGCCGTCGATGACCACCCAGGGGCCTGCGGGATCAGCCAG
>DAIOID010000004.1:6704-17150 GCA_036744355.1 Brevundimonas sp. | reverse complement strand
GAGACCAGGCGGATCAGCAGGTCGTGGGTGTTGGAGGTGAAGATCAGGCTGTCGGGCGAGGGCAGGTTCAGCTCTTTCGCCACGTGCTTCTGGGCCTCGGGGATGACCTCTCCGAAGACCAGCTCCCACTTGCGGTCGGCGAAGCGGTTGGCCTCGGCCCAGGCCTGGACCTGAGCGTCGAAGCTGGCGTCAGGCCACAGGTGATGGCTGTGGGCGGCGAAATGCAGCCGCTCGGGATCGAGACCCAGGGCGCGCGAGAAGAGGGGCTTGTAGCTCATCCCCCGACCTTACCCGGATCGGCGTGCGGCCCAACAGAAAAGAGGCGGGTCTGCCTTCGCAAACCCGCCCCTCTCAACTCAGTCTTTTGGCGCTCAAGCCGCGATCGACCGCGTCGCGAGCGTAGCGCCGCGCGGCAGCGCCCTACTAGATAAGGCTGCCGTGGCAGTGCTTGAACTTGCGGCCCGAGCCGCAGGGGCAGTCGGCGTTGCGGCTGGTGCGTTCCCAGCCGACGGGCAGGGCCTCGACCGGCAGCTTGGAGCGGTCGTCGCCGGTCAGCATGCCTTCCGGGTTCTGGGCCATGGGATTGGCCATCTCGTTTTCGCCGGTGCCGGGGTTCAGGTGGATTTCTTGGAACTCGGGCATCTCCATGGCGGGGGGCGCCTCGAAGCGGAACTCGACCGTCATCAGCCAGCGGGTGACGTTGTGGCGCAGGTCGTGCAGCAGCGTCTCGAACAGGTTGAAGGCTTCGGTCTTGTATTCGTTCAGCGGGTCGCGCTGGCCGTAGCCGCGCAGGCCGATGACGCCGCGCAGGTGGTCCAGGTGGACCAGGTGCTCGCGCCACTGCATGTCGATCATCTGCAGCATGAACTGCTTTTCGAGGCCGCGGGTCTGGTCGGCGCCGATCATTTCCAGACGCTCGGCGGCGCGGGCGTCGGCGGCGGCGTTGATGCGCTCCTCGATCTCTTCGTTCGAGACGCCTTCCTCGGCGGCCCATTCCTTGAGCGGCAGCTCCAGGCCCAGGGTCGAGCGGACCTTCTCGTCCAGACCGTCCATGTCCCACTGCTCGGCGTAGGCCTTGGGCGGCATGTAGCGTTCGACCAGGTCGGACACGACGTCGAGGCGGAAGTCGGTGACCAGTTCCGACAGGTCCTCGGAGTCCATGAACTCCTGACGCTGTTCGAACACGGCCTTGCGCTGGTCGTTCACGACGTCGTCGTACTTCAGCACGTTCTTGCGCATGTCGTAGTTGCGGGCTTCGACGCGCTTCTGGGCGGTTTCGACGGCGCGGTTCAGCCAGGGGTGGCTGATGGCCTCGCCCTCGGCCACGCCGAAGGACTTCATGATCGAGTCCAGACGGTCGCCGGCGAAGATGCGCAGCAGGTCGTCTTCGCAGGACAGGTAGAATTTCGAGGTGCCGGGGTCGCCCTGACGACCGGTGCGGCCGCGCAGTTGATTGTCGATGCGGCGGCTCTCGTGGCGCTCGGTGCCCAGGACGAACAGGCCGCCGGCGGCCAGGGCCTGCTCCTTGGCGACGGCGATTTCGGCCTTGAACTCTTCTTCCTTGGCGGCCAGGGCCTCGGGCGTGACCTCGATCGCCATGTTGCGCTGTTCCTGGGTCCAGCGCTGGATGCGCATCTCCAGGTTGCCGCCCAGCTGGATGTCGGTGCCGCGGCCGGCCATGTTGGTGGCGATGGTCACCGCTCCCGGCAGACCGGCGTCAGCGACGATATAGGCTTCCTGCTCGTGCTGACGCGCGTTCAGGACGTTGTGCGGAATGCCGCGACCCGAGACATAGGTGATGTCATAGGCGTCGTCGCCGACCTTCTGCGCTTCCTTCTCGCGGCCGGCGTATTCGGCCTTCACGGTGCGGCCCGTCTCGACCTTGTACTCATAGGCCTTCAGGACGTCCGACAGCTCCTCGGACTTTTCGATCGAGACGGTGCCGACCAGGATGGGCTGACCCTTGACGTGGCACTCGGCGATCTGGGCGGCGATGGCCGCGTTCTTTTCCCGGAAGGTGCGATAGACCTCGTCGTCGTAGTCCTTGCGCTGGATCGGACGGTTGGTCGGCACTTCCAGGACGTCCATCTTGTAGATGTCGAGGAATTCCTGGGCCTCGGTCGCGGCCGTGCCGGTCATGCCGGAAAGCTTCTCGTAGAGGCGGAAGTAGTTCTGGATGGTCACCGAGGCCAGGGTCTGGTTCTCGGGCATGATCTTGACGTCTTCCTTGGCCTCGATGGCCTGGTGAAGACCCTCGGACAGGCGGCGGCCCGTCATCATGCGGCCGGTGTATTCGTCGATCAGGACGATCTCGCCAGCCTTGATGATGTAGTCCTTGTCGCGCGTGTACAGGGTGTTGGCGCGCAGGGCCTGATTGACGTGGTGGACCAGGCTGACGTTGGCCGGATCATAGAGGTCGGTGGTGTCCTCGGCGAAGTGGCCGCCGGCCTCCAGCATCTCCTCGATGCGTTCCGAGCCCAGCTCGGTCAGCAGGGCCTGACGCTGTTTCTCGTCCAGGTCGTAGGTGGCCTTGTCGACGATCAGATCCTTCACGATCGCATCGACGATCTTGTAGAGGTCCGAACGGTCCTCTGTCGGGCCCGAGATGATCAGCGGCGTGCGCGCTTCGTCGATCAGGATGGAGTCGACCTCGTCGACGATGGCGAAGTGGTGGCCGCGCTGGACCATCTCGCGACGGTCATAGACCAGGTTGTCGCGCAGATAGTCGAAGCCGAATTCGTTGTTGGTGCCGTAGGTGATGTCGGCGTTGTAGGCCGCCTGGCGCTGGCCCTGGCTCAGGCCGTTGACGATGACGCCGACTTCGAGGCCCAGGAAGCGATAGACGCGGCCCATGGTCTCGGCGTCGCGGCGCGCCAGGTAGTCGTTGACGGTGATGACGTGGACGCCCTTGCCCGCCAGGGCGTTCAGATAGACCGGGGCCACGGCCACCAGGGTCTTGCCTTCGCCGGTCCGCATCTCGGCGATGCCGCCTTCGTGCAGGATCATGCCGCCGGTCATCTGCACGTCGTACTGACGCTGGCCCAGGACCCGCTTGGAGGCCTCGCGCACCACGGCGAAGGCTTCGTTCTGCAGCTTGTCCAGGCTCTCGCCGGCCTCGACGCGATCCTTGAAGGTCTGCGTCATCATGCGCAGTTCGTCGTCCGAGAAGGCCTCGAACTTGGATTCCAGGGCGTTGATCTTCTGCACCTGGCCCATGAAGGCCTTGACCTTGCGGTCGTTGGAGGAGCCGAGGAGTTTCTTGGCGAAGCCGAGCATGGGCGATCCGGTGAAAGGCGGTCGAGCGGCTGAGGCTCTTGAACAGGAAGCGTCGTGATCGTGAAGCCCGGATCGATGACGGTCCCGACGACCCCCGGAATACGGGGCGTGCGCAGGGGCCGCGCAGACGATCGAAAACCCCTCGACTTGGGCGCAGTCGGGACTTAAGCACCGCCCTAACCCCTGTCAACGCGAGGGGCTTTCAACGGCTTGTCGCGACCGGCCTTCCGGTTCCTGTTTTCCGCCCCTTTTGCGCCTTTTGGCCGGAGCGTCTGATGCGTCTTTCGCGTCCCTCCTTCCGAACCGCTTTCGCCCTGCTGGCCTCGGCCGCCGCGGCGCTGGTTCTGACGGCCGCCTGCGGGCGCGGCGATGCGGAAACCCCGCCCGAGAAAAATGATCTGGTGGTGGCGCGGGTGTCGGATCGTTCGGTCTGGGCCTCCGACGTGCGCCGCGAGGCGGTGGCCCAGGGCCTGATCGGCGAGGGCGAGCCTCTGGACGTCAAGTCCGAGCTGTTCCGCCGCGTGCTCGACGAGGTGGTCGACCAGAAGCTGCTGGCCGCCGAGGCTCGCCGTCGCGGTCTGGACAAGAGCCCCGCCGCCCAGCGCCGTCTGGAGGCGGTGCACGAACGTATCCTCGGCGACATGCTGGTCGAAAACGTCGTCAGCGGCGCCGTGTCGGACCAGGCGGTCGAGCGCCTCTATCAGGAGCAGCAGCGTCGCGCCCAGACGACCGAGGAGGTCCGGGTCCGCCTGATCCTGTCGCACACCAGGGAACAGGCGGACGCCGTGGTCGGGGTCCTGGGGCAGGGGGCCGCCTTCGAGGCCGTGGCCGCCCAGCGCTCGATCGACGACGCCACCCGCTATTCCGGCGGCGACCTGGGCTATTCGACCCTGGACGTCCTGCCCGACGCCTACGCCGCCGCCCTGCGCGGTCAGGCCCCTGGCGCCGTGGTCGGCCCGGTCCAGGGCGAGGGCGGCTGGGCCGTGCTGCGCATCGAGGATCGCCGTCTGGAGACGCCCCCGACCCTGGATCAGGCCCGTCCCCTGATCGTCCGCTATCTGACCTATGAGGGCGTGCGTCAGCTGCTGGAGCAGTTGCGCGGCAAGGCTTCGGTCGAAGTCTTCCTCAATCCCGCCAAACCGGCGGCGCAAGCCCCCGCCCGACCTGGGCCCGTCAAGCCTGCGCCCGCCGCCCCCGTCGCCGTCCCTCCCGCCGGAACCGTCGCCTCATGAACCGTCCGCCCGCCTCCAAGTCCGGCTCGACCGGCCAGATGATCGAAAACGCCATCGAGAAGGCCCTGGACCCCCTGGCCTCGGCCCTGAAGCGCGCCACCCAGCCTTCGGCCAAGCCCGCCGCGTCGCCTGGCAAGCCGGGCCTGATGATCTCGCCCCTGGCCGTGCCCTTCCCGACCATTCCGCCCATCGGCGGGGTCGAGATCGCCACCGCCCGCGCCGGCTTCTACAAGCATGAACGCGACGATCTGGTGGTCTTCCACTTCCCCGAGGGGGCGTCCTGCGCCGGGGTCTTCACCCGTCACAAGGTCGGCTCGGCCCCGGTCGACTGGTGCAAGCGTCAGCTGGACGCTGACAAGGGCGGCGGCGAGGGGGTCAAGGCCCTGGTGGTCAACGCCGGCTGCGCCAACGCCTTCACCGGCAAGGCCGGGGCCGACGCGGCCCGCCGCACGGCCTCGGAAGTCGCCAAGCGCTTCGACTGTCGC
Source organism: Brevundimonas sp. (assembly GCA_036744355.1). GTDB lineage: Bacteria > Pseudomonadota > Alphaproteobacteria > Caulobacterales > Caulobacteraceae > Brevundimonas. The sequence goes on along the minus strand of DAIOID010000004.1, from coordinate 12,157 downwards.
CAGCGCGACGTCATGCTGGCCTCGACCGGCGTGATCGGCGTGGTGCTGGACGAGACCAAGATCACGGCCCGCCTGCCTGACATCGAGGCGGGGCTGAAGGCCGACGCCTGGGCTCAGGCGGGTCTGGGCATCATGACCACGGACACCTTCCCCAAGGGCTCCTATGCGGAATGCGAGATCGAGGGCGTCAAGGTGAAGATCGCCGGGATCGCTAAGGGCTCGGGCATGATCGCCCCCGACATGGCGACCATGCTGGCCTTCATCGTCACCGACGCGAACATCGCCCCGCCGGTGCTGAAAGCCCTGCTGAACCTGCACGTCCGCACCACTTTCAACAGCGTGACGGTGGACGGCGACACCTCGACCAACGACACGGCCCTGCTGTTCGCCACCGGCGCTTCTGGCGCGCCGCGCATCGGCCGGGTCGGCGACCGTCGCCTGAAGGACTTCTCGGCGGCGCTGGACAAGGTCATGCTCGATCTGGCCCACCAGCTGGTCAAGGACGGCGAGGGCGCCACAAAGTTCGTTCGCGTCACCGTGGACGGCGCCGCCAGCCCCGCCTCGGCCCGCAAGCTGGCCAAGTCGATCGCCGACAGCCCCCTGGTCAAGACCGCCATCGCCGGGGAGGACGCCAACTGGGGCCGCATCGTCATGGCCGTGGGCAAGACGGAAGAGGCCGTGGACCGCGACCGTCTGGCCATCTGGTTCGGCCCGCATACGGCGGCCGTCGACGGCGCCCCGGCCCCTGACTACGACGAGGCGAAAATGAGCGCCTATATGAAGAACGCCGAGATCGACATCACCGTGAACGTCGCCTCGGGCCGGGCCTCGGCCACGGTGTGGACCTGTGATCTGACCAAGCGCTACATCGAGATCAACGGGGACTACCGTTCGTGAGCGAGGCGTCTGTTCCCACCGTCCTGGTCGTCGCCGTCGCCCTCATCGACCCGGACGGCCGCGTATTGATCGCCAAGCGTCCCGAGGGCAAGCAACTGGCGGGCCTGTGGGAATTCCCCGGCGGCAAGGTCGAGCCGGGCGAACGGCCGGAAGCGGCCCTGATCCGCGAGCTGAAGGAAGAACTGGGCATCGATGTGAACGAGGCCTGCCTGGCCCCGTTCGTGTTTACCAGCCACGCTTACGATTCCTTTCACCTCTTGATGCCACTGTACCTGTGCCGACGCTGGTCCGGCGTGGTCACTGCGCGTGAGCATGCGGGTCTGGCTTGGGTGAAGCCGAACAAGCTGTCGGACTACCCCATGCCGCCAGCCGACGAACCTCTGGTCGCCTGGTTGCGCGACCTGCTCTGATCAGCCGCCGCAGGAGGGGGCCAGGATGCGACAAGCCATCGGCCGGTTCTTCCGTGACGACAGCGGCGCCACCGCCATTGAGTACGGCCTGATCTGCGGCCTGATCTGCCTGGTCATCATCGTCGCCATCGGCACCTTCGGCACAGAGTCGAACGCCATGTACCAGAAGGTCAGCGACGCCATCGATGGCGCGATCAACGGCACCTAGGCCCTATTCTTCGCCCTTCTGTTCGCGAACCCCGAGGGCGTCCGCCAGGCGGCTCCTGGCCGAGCCGCGCCGGGCCGGCTTCTGCTGGCTTTCGTGTGGCGCCCAGCCGGCCAGATGCACCATTTCAAACGTCGCCGGGATGCGCCCGTCCGCCTCGGCGTGACGCTCGGCGTAGAGCTGGGCCGCGCGCGCCAGCACGGCGCGGCTCAGCGGCTTGATCGGTCCCGCCAGCACGTTTGTCTCGCCCATGGCGCGCAGGTCACGCATCAGGGCGAAGGGATCGCCATAGCGCACCGTCACCCGGTCCACGTCGCTGACCGGCAGGGCGAACCCCGCCCGCTGCAGCAGGCCCGCTCCGTCGAATCCGTCGGCGAAGGGCGAGACGCGCGCCTGCGCCCCGCCGTTGACCTCCAGCTCGGCCTCGGTCAGCACGCCGCGCAGCTCCTTCAGCGTCGCCGCCCCGAACAGGCTGGCCACGAACAGGCCGTCGGGCCGCAGGGCGCGCCGGATTTGGCTGAGAGCGCCCGGCAGGTCGTTGGCCCAGTGCAGGCCCAGCAGGTTGACGATCAGGTCCGCCGACTGGTCCTCCAGTCCCAGAGGTCCGGCCCCCGGGGCGGCGCGTTCGGAAATCGAGCCCACGGCGCGCACCTCGGCCACCCGCTCGCGCGCTGAACTGTCGGTTACGGCCCGCGCGAAGACGCCCGGATGGGGCGACAGGTCGACGGGGGCCTGAAACTCGCGCAGGATCACTTCCAGGCTGTTCACCGCGTTCTCGGCGGCGCGGAAGTGCAGGAAGTCGGCGTCGGGGAAACGGCGGACGGCGCGGCTCAAGCGCGCGGCGCGGCGGGCGGCGTCGAAGATGATCGGGGGACCGGAGGAGGGGGCGCTCATGTCGGTTCAGGATGGGGGCTGGCGAGGTCGATTAAAAGCCAGAACAGAAAATTGGACGGCGCCTATAGCATCGGGCGCGCGCGATGCGGGGCGGGGCCTGCTGGATATTCTGCTGCCGCCCATGGCCCACGACAGCCGCGAGGCCACGGCCTCGGCGGGCCTGACGCCCGACGCCTGGAGCCGCGTGGTCTTCCTTGAGGCCCCCGTCTGCGACGGCTGCGGCGCTGCGTTTGAATACGACGGCGGCGATTTCGCCTCCGATCGCTGCCTGGCCTGTCAGGTCCAGCCCTACGCCTTCGCCCGCGCCCGCGCCGCCTGCGTCTACGACGAGGCCTCGCGCGGTCTGATCCTCAAGTTCAAGCACGGCGACCAGCAGCAGTTCGCCCCCCTGTTCGCCCGCTGGATCGCGCGGTCAGCCGCCGATGTGGTGGTCGAGGCGGATGCGGTTGTGCCCGTGCCGCTGCATCGTTCCCGCCTGCTGGCGCGGCGCTTCAATCAGGCGGCCGAAATCGCCCGGCCTCTCGCTCGCACCGCCGGCCTCGACTACCTGCCCGACGCCCTGATCCGCAGCGCTCCGACCGACAGTCAGGGCGGCAAGTCGGCGCGCGGGCGACGGCTGAACGTGAAAAAGGCCTTCGCCGTCACCGAGGCGGGGCGGCGCCGGATCAAGGGGCGGCGCATCCTGTTGATCGACGACGTGCTGACGACCGGGGCCACGGCCGAGGCCTGCGCGCGGGTGCTGATGCAGGCCGGCGCCCGCGCCGTGGACCTGGCGGTGATCGCGAGGGTGCGAACCGCGCGCGAACCGCCTAAGTAGGGAGCTAGCCTGCAGTTCAAGGAGTTCCTGAGTTGGCCGAAGTCGTCATCTACACCAAGCCCGGTTGCCCCTATTGCGTCGCCGCCATGGGCCTGCTGACCCGCAAGGGCGCAGAATTCACCGAGATCGTCGCCTCGAACGATCCCGAAAAGAAGGCCGAGATGGTCGAGCGTTCGGGCGGCAAGGCCACCTTCCCGCAGATCTTCATCAATGGTCAGCACGTCGGCGGCTCGGACGATATCCACGCCCTGGACCGCAAGGGCGGGCTGGATCCTCTGCTGGCGGCTTGATGAGCGAGCGGCTCGACATCGCCCTTCTGGACGTCGCTCTTGTCCAGACGCGGACGCCGGCGACGGCGGACGCGGGGCTGGCCCATGTCGAGCCGCTGGTCCGCCAGGCGGCGGCGGGCGGCGCGCAACTGATCCTGACGCCCGAGGGGACCAACTTCCTCGAACAGCGCCGCACCTTGCGCGATGCCGCCCTGTCGTCTGAGGACGCGGACGCGGCTGTCCTCGGTTTGCGGGCCTTGGCGCGCGAGTTGGGCGTCTGGCTGCTGATCGGCTCGGCCATCGTGCGCTCGGACGCGCCAGGCGACGCTCGCGCCGCCAACCGCTCCCTGTTGATCGACCCGACCGGGGCGATCACAACCCGCTATGACAAGCTGCACGTCTTCGACGTCGATCTGGCCAATGGCGAAACCTATCGCGAGAGCGCCTCGGTGCGGCCCGGCGTGGGGGCGAGCGTGGCGGACACGCCCTGGGGGCGGGTGGGCCTGAGCATCTGCTACGACGTCCGTTTTCCGCATCTGTATCGCGCCCTGGCCAAGACGGGGGCGTCGCTGATCGCCGTGCCCGCGGCCTTCACCCGCCCGACCGGCGAGGCCCATTGGGAGACCCTGCTGCGGGCGCGCGCCATCGAAACGGGCGCCTTCGTCCTGGCCCCGGCCCAGGGCGGGACGCACGAGGACGGTCGCCAGACCTGGGGGCGCTCCCTGATCATCGGTCCCTGGGGCGAGGTCATCGCCCGGGCCGACCACGATGAACCCGGCGTGCTGCACGCTAGGCTGGACCTGAGCGCCGTGGACCGGGCGCGCGCCTCGATCCCGGCCCTGCGTCACGACCGCGATTTCGACTGGCCGCAATGATCCGCTACGCCCTGTCCTGCGACCACGACCATGGCTTCGAGGCCTGGTTCGCCTCTTCGTCTGACTATGACGATCAGGCCGCGCGCGGTCTGGTCGAATGCCCCTTCTGCGGCTCGACCGGCGTGCGCAAGCAGGTCATGGCCCCGTCCGTCGCGGGCACGAAAAAGACCGCGCCTTCGCCGGACGCCATGAAGCAGATGCAGTCCATGATGATGCAGGCGGCGCGCGAGGTGCGCGATCACGTCGAGCAGAATTTCGACTATGTCGGCGACGCCTTCGCCCGCGAGGCCCGCGACATCCACGAAGGCCGTTCCGAGAAGCGCGAGATCTATGGCGAGGCCACGCCCGCCGAGGTGAAGAAGCTGAAGGACGACGGCGTGCCCTGCGCCCCTTTGCCCAGCCTGCCGCCCGACCCCAAGAAGACGAACTGATTTCCGAGGAGGGAGATTACGATGTCGCTGCTGACCGCGCTTTCGGCCGCCGTTCTGCTGCAGGCGACGCCGGCCTCGCCCGCCCCCGACCTGTCCTGGATGGCGGGCTACTGGCTGGACTGCTCCAGCGGGCGCGAGGCGTCCGAGACCTGGAGCGACCCGCGGGCAGGCCTTCTGGTCGGTCATTCGGTGACCGTGCGCAATGGCCGCAGCGGCTTCGAGTTCGCCCGCATCGGTCCGGTGCCGGAGGGCGGTCTGGCCTATATGGCACAGCCGGGCGGGGCCGCGCCGACGCCGTTTCACCTGATCGAAAGCGGGCCGCAGCGGGCGGTTTTCGCCAACCCCGCCAACGACTTTCCGCACCGCATCCTCTATCAACGGGCGGGGGATGTGCTGACCGCCCGCATCGAAGGGGCGGATGACGATGAGACCCGGAGTGCGGAATGGACATTCAACAAGGCGCCGCTAAACGCGCGATGCCCCAGCTAAATTGGCGGCCCATGACGCCCGAGGACATCGATGGCGTCGTCGCGGTCGCCCGTCTGTCCTTCCCCGACCATTTCGAGGCGCGCGAGTGTTTCGCCGAGCGTCAAGAACTGGCGCCCGAGGGCTGCTTCGTCCTGTCCGACGAAGCGGGAACCGTCATGGGCTATCT
>DAIOID010000004.1:1306-6604 GCA_036744355.1 Brevundimonas sp. | reverse complement strand
GCGGGGCTCGGGTCTTTCGGAGCACATGAGCTTCAAACGCACCCTTCCCCTCGTCCTGCTGGCCGGCGCCGCCCTGGCCCTCGGCGCCTGCGCCACCCTGCAACGCGGGCCGGTCGGCAACGCCGCCGTGCCGCAACCGGCCAAGCCGGTGGACCTGAACCGCTATCTCGGCCGCTGGTACGAGCTGGCCCGCTATGAGGCCGGCTTCCAGAAGGACTGCGAGGCGGTGACGGCCGACTATAGCCTGCGCGACGACGGTCTGATCGGCGTGCTGAACCGCTGCCATCAGGGCGCGGTCGACGGCCCTGTGAAACAGGCGGAGGCCCGCGCCAAGATCGTCGAAGGTAGTGACAACGCCAAGCTGAAGGTCTCCTTCTTCGGTCCTTTCTATGTCGGCGACTACTGGGTGCTGGACCACGCCGAGGACTACAGCTGGTCCATCGTCGGCGAGCCCTCGGGCCGCTATCTCTGGATCCTCAGCCGCGAGGCCCGCCCCGCGGCTGAAACGCGTCAGGCCCTGCGCAACCGGGTCCAGGCCCTGGGTTATGATCTGTCGCTGCTGCGCGAGACGCAGCACTAGGCGAGGCGCGGGGCGTCAGGCGCCCCGCGTCGCCATCATCATATAGTTGATGCCCACGTCGTCGCCCTCGCTCCAACGGTCGTTCAGCGGGTCATAGGCCAGACCATAGGGGCCGGTGACGGTCAGGGGCTCGCCGTCCAGCATGGCGCGCAGTTCCTCGGGCTTGAGGAACTGGCGCCAGTCGTGGGTGCCGGCCGGGACCCAGCGCAGCACGTATTCGGCGGCGAACTTGCCCAGCAGCAGGCCCTTCAGGGTGCGGTTCAGGGTGGCGACGATCATCAGGCCGCCCGGCTTGATCAGCTGCGAGCAGGCGCGGACGAAGGCTTCGGGATCGGCGACGTGTTCGATCACCTCCATGGTCAGGACCACGTCGAAGGGGCCGGCGCCCGCTTCCACCATCTGCTCGACCGTGGCGGCGCGGTAGGCGATGTCGAGGCCCATCTGTTCGGCGTGGGCGCGGGCCGTGCCGATGTTCTCGGACGAGGCGTCCAGGGCTGTGACCTCGAAGCCCATGCGCCGCATCGGCTCGGCGATCAGGCCGCCGCCGCAGCCGATGTCGATCAGGCTGAGGCCCTCAAACGGCGCGCGCGTCCGAACGTCGCGGCCGAAATGCGCGGCGGCGCGGTCGCGGACGAATTTCAGCCGCGCCGGATTGAAGCGGTGCAGGGGCGCGAACGGCCCTTGCGGGTCCCACCACTCGGCCGCCTGGGCCGAGAAACGGGCGACATCGGCCGGATCGATGCTCGGTCCCTCGGCACGATCGGTTGCAAAGGGTGAAAAACCCTCTTCGCTTTGGGGTTTGCGCGGGTCGAGGCTGTCGTTAGAAGCGGACATGGCCACAGGCATGAACCGCCTTGGCCGCCCATGCAAGCAGGGGACGAAACGGCACGATGACGCGGCCCGAAACGACACGACTGGTGATGAAGTTCGGGGGGACCTCCATGGGGGACCTCGAGCGCATCCGCCGTGCGGCGCGGATCGTCGCCGCCGAGGCCGCCAAGGGCAAGAAGATCGCCGTCGTGGTCTCGGCCATGGCGGGCAAGACCAATGAGCTGGTCGCCTGGACCGACGGCGCCGGACCGGCGGCTGCGGGCCTGCCCCTTTCGGATGACGAATACGACGTGGTGGTCGCCTCGGGCGAGCAGGTGACCTCGGGCCTTCTGGCCCTGACCCTGCGCAACATGGGTCTGGACGCGCGCAGCTGGATGGGCTGGCAGATCCCGATCCTGACCGACGACGCCCACGGCCGCGCCCGCATCGAGGACGTGCCCGGCGACGTTCTGGGCGCCGCCGTCGACAGCGGCCAGATCGCCATCGTCCCGGGCTTCCAGGGCGTGACCCGCGACGGACGCATCACCACCCTGGGCCGCGGCGGCTCCGACACCTCAGCCGTGGCCGTGGCGGCGGCGCTGGGCGCCCCTTGCGACATCTACACCGACGTGGACGGCGTCTATACGACCGACCCCCGCATCGAGAGCCGCGCGCGGCGCCTGGAAAAGGTCTCCTACGAGGAGATGCTGGAAATGGCCTCGCTGGGGGCCAAGGTGCTGCAGACCCGCTCGGTCGAGCTGGCCATGGCCAAGCAGGTCCCCGTGCGGGTCCTGTCCAGCTTCATCGAGCCGGATGAGAATGGAAATCTGCCGGAAAACGCCGGCACCCTGATTTGTGACGAGGATGAGATCGTGGAAAAGCGCATCGTTTCCGGCGTGACCATGAGCCGGGACGAAGCCCGGATCACGCTGCTGGGTCTGGCGGACCGCACCGACGCCCCCGCCGACGTCTTCACGCGTCTGGCCGAGGCCAACGTCAACGTCGACATGATCGTGCAGAGCCAGGCCCGCACCGAGGGCGCGGTGAACCTGACCTTCACGACGGGACGCCGCGACGCCCAGCGCGCCGCCGAGATGATGACGGCGGCCAAGGCCGAGCTCGGCTTCGAGGAACTGCGCATCGACGCGGACGTGGCCAAGATCTCGGTCATCGGCGTCGGCATGCGCAGCCATGCCGGCGTGGCCCAGACCATGTTCCGGGCCCTGGCCGACAAGGGCGTCAAGTTCCAGGCCATCTCGACGTCCGAGATCAAGATCAGCGTGCTGATCGAGGACGCCTATTCCGAACTGGCCGTTCGGGCGCTTCATTCGGCCTACGGGCTCGACGCCCTATAGGAAAACAAGGACGCCGCCCTATCTGGTGAGGCCAGCGGGGCGGCAAGGCGGGAGGCGACATGGTGAAGGGCGGATTGACGACGAGGGGGCCTCGCAACCTCCTGCGCCAGATCCGCGAAGCCATGGCCGGCGGCGGCCCGGCGCAGGAGCGTCTGGACATGGTGGTGCGCGTCATCGCCCAGTCCATGGTCGCCGAGGTCTGCTCCATCTATCTGCGCCGCGCCTCGGGCGAACTGGAGCTGTTCGCCACCCAGGGCCTGAACCCCGAGGCCGTGCACAACACGCGCTTACGCCCCGGCGAGGGTCTGGTCGGCGAGGTGGCCCGTCTGGCCCAGCCGATCAGCCTGTCGGACGCCCCGTCCCACCCCAGCTTCTCCTATCGTCCGGAAACGGGCGAAGACCCCTTCCACGCCTTCCTCGGCGCGCCCCTGCTGCGCGGCGGCCGGGCCATCGGGGTTCTGGTCGTCCAGAACCGCGCCGCCCGTCGCTATGACGAGGAAGAGGTCGAGGACATCCAGACCATCGCCATGGTCCTGGCCGAGACGGTCGCTTCGGGCGAACTGCTGGCCCAGGACGAACTGCGCGACGTCGAGGTGGCGCCCCATCGGCCCGAGCGGCTGAAGGGCCAGAAGTTCGCCGAAGGCCTGGCCTATGGCGTCGTCGTCCAGCATGAGGCCCCTCTGGCCCCCGAACAGCTGCTGTCCGACGACCCGGTCGCCGAGGAGAAGCGTCTGGCTCAGGCCCTGTCGGCGCTCAAGGCCGGCATCGACGCCATGCTGGAAGGCGGCCAGAGCAAGCTGGGCGGCACCTCGCTGGAGGTGCTGGAGACCTATCGCATGTTCGCCGACGACCGGGGCTGGAACCGGTCGCTGGAGGAGGCGGTGCGCTCGGGCCTGACCGCCGAGGCTGCCGTCGACCGGGTCCGCAACGAACACCGCGCCCGCTTCGCCAGCGCCCGCGACCCCTATATCCGCGAGCGGCTGCACGACTTCGAGGACCTGGCCAACCGTCTGCTGCGGGTGCTGGCGGGCGATAATCCCGGCCATCGCGACCTGCCCGACGACGCCATTCTGGTGGCCAGAAACCTCGGCCCCGCCGACCTGCTGGAATATCCGCGCCACAAGCTGCGCGGTCTGTTGCTGGAAGAAGGCTCGGCCGCCAGCCACGCGGCCATTGTCGCCCGCGCCCTGCAGATCCCCTGCGTCGGGCGTCTGCAAGGTCTGCGCGACCGCCTGTCCGAGGGCGATCAGGTCATCGTCGACGGCGAGACGGGCGAGGCCTATCTGCGTCCCCGCCCCGACATGCTGGCGGCGGTGCAGTCGCGGATGGTCGTGCGCGAGCAGCGTCGGGCCGAGTTCGACCTGCTGCGCGACACCCCGGCGGTCACGAAAGACGGGACGCGGATCACCGTCCTGACCAACGCCGGCCTGGCGGTGGACCTTGAGAATCTGGACGCGACAGGGGCCGAGGGCATCGGCCTGTTCCGCACCGAGTTCCAGTTCATGGTCTCGGACGAACTGCCGCGTCTGGACGCCCAGACGGCGCTCTACAAGCTGGTGCTGGACGCGGCGGGGAACCGCCCCGTCACCTTCCGCACCCTGGACATCGGCGGCGACAAGGTCCTGCCCTATCTCGACAACGAGCGGGAGGAGAACCCGGCCCTGGGCCGTCGCGCCATCCGTCTGGGGCTGGACCGTCCGGCCCTGCTGCGGATGCAGGTGCGCGCCCTGCTGACCGCCGCCGCCGGTCGCGAGTTGCGGGTCATGTTCCCCATGATCGCCACGGTGGACGAGTTCCGCGCCGCGCGTGAACTGGTCGACGTCGAGTGCGACTGGGCGCGGCGGCGCGGTCGACCCCTGCCGTCCCTGCTGCGCGTCGGGGCCATGATCGAATGTCCCAGCCTGTTGTGGCACCTGGACGCCCTGCTGCCGCTGACCGACTTCGTCTCGATCGGCACCAACGACCTGTTGCAATACATGTTCGCCGCCGATCGGACCAATCCCCTGGTGTCGGATCGCTACGATCCCCTGTCGCCTCCGGCCCTGCGCGCCCTGGCCGAGATTCAGCAGAAGTGCGCCGACAGCGCCACGCCGGTCTCGGTCTGCGGCGAGCTGGCCGGGCGTCCGCTGGAAGCCTTCGCCCTGATCACCCTGGGCTACACCCGTCTGTCGGCGCCCGCCGGCGGGGTGGGGCCGGTCAAGCGGATGATCCTGTCGGCGGATCTGCCGGCGGCGCGTCGCGGCATGAACGTCCTGCTCGGTTCCTCGGCCGGATCGGTGCGCGGCGAGATCGAGTCCCTGGCGCGCAAGCTGAACGTCATCGTCTGATCCAAGCGGAGCCGCTTTCCCGCGTTGCCCGCGAGGCAGGCCTCGTCTAAGCCAAGGGCAGGGCGCGTCGGCGCCCGCACGAACGGAACCCCGCATGGATCAGGATCGGCAGGACGCGCCGTCCCTCGAGGACGCCGAGACGCTTGGCGAAGCCCTGCGCGCCGCCCGTCTCGCCTCGGGTCGTTCCATGGCCCAGCTGTCGACCATGACGCGGGTGCATCCGCGC
>DAIOID010000004.1:0-1206 GCA_036744355.1 Brevundimonas sp. | reverse complement strand
GCGCTGGGCGTGCTGATCGTGGCCGTGGTCGGCTGGAACGTCTTCCAGCGCGTGGTCCGCATCGAACCGCCGCACCCTTCCGATCTGGTCGCCGTGCCCAAGAACTGGGCCAGGGAGGCCGACGCCGAGGTTGATCGCGCCCTTTATCTGGGCGCGCCGCGCGCCGCCCCGCCGGATCAGACCACCCCGGCTCTCTACATCACGCCGGGCCTGGAGGCCCAGCTGACCGGGATCGACCCGGACGACCCCAACGCCGTCGTGGCCCCCGCGCCGCCGGTGCAGGCCGCCTTCAACCCGCGCGGCGCCGTCTATGGCGCCTCGGCCACCACCTCCCAGGTCATCCTGCAGGCCAAGAAGCCGGCCGCTTTGGTGGTGCGTCAGGGCGACGGCCGCATCCTGTTCGCGCGCCAGCTGGCCGCGGGCGAGGCCTGGCGCGCGCCGCCGAACGTTTCGGCCACGGTGGACGTGTCCGATCCCGCCGCCTTCGACGTCTATCTGAACGGCGAGCACAGCGGGGCCCTGCCTGCGCCCCAGTCGCCGCTGGGAACGCTGAACGCCCGGGCCCAGGCCGACGCCCGCCAGTCCGAGGCTCGCGCCGCGGCCGCCGCCGAGGCCCAGGCCCGCCTCCGCGCGGCGCAGGCCGCCGCCGCTCTGGCCGCCGCCCCCGCGCCCGCGACCCCGGCGCCTGCGCCCGCGGGATGAATCGTCGCGGACCACGGCTGATGTCGTGGTTTTGCCGTCGTTCCTCGCCTATGTTCCGCGCGACATGAGCAGTTCCGAACTCGGCCACATCCGCCCCTGGCGCCACATCGAGCGCCGCAAGAGCCGCCAGATCATGGTCGGCTCGGTCGCCGTCGGCGGCGACGCCCCGATCAGCGTCCAGTCGATGACCAATACGCCGACGACAGACGCGGCGGCGACCCTGACCCAGATCCGCCAGCTGGAAGAGGCCGGGGCCGACATCGTCCGCGTCTCCTGCCCCGATGTGGAGTCGACGGCGGCCTTCAGGACCATCGCGCGCGAGGCCCGCGTGCCGCTCGTGGCCGACATCCATTTCCACTACAAGCGCGGCATCGAGGCGGCCCAGGCGGGCGCCGCCTGCCTGCGCATCAACCCCGGCAACATCGGCTCGATGGACCGGGTCAGGGAGGTCGTCCAGGCCGCCCGCGATCACGGCTGCTCCATGCGCATCGGCGTCAACGCCGG
>DAIOID010000003.1:16024-47899 GCA_036744355.1 Brevundimonas sp. | reverse complement strand
TGCCGCGACGCCGCCAGCCTCTGAAACATGCCTGTGCGAACCGGAACGCGATCGGCCTTCAACGACAGGGGAAGGCGCACCTGGACGCCGTCGCGGTCAGGCGCCGCGCCCAACGTCAGCCGGTTCTCGATCGCCTCGCGGATGAGCATGTCGCATCTCCCGAAAAGGCCGCCGAACCGCTCGTCCCCGACAACTCACCGCAAGTCATCCAGAGCCCGATCTTCATCGGCTAACCCATCGAAAGAATAGCGAAAAGGCGAACACGCCAACACCACCTTTTATCTTGCCCTAAGCCCCATTTCCCAGATTTCCGGACATTGCATTCAACACCGACCACATCCGATCAAACCCCGTCAAACTCGCCGCCACATTTCGCTACGAGGCCGCCGCCGCCCGCCACAGCCCTCCGGACGGCATGACGAAACCCGCCCGGCCGAAGCCGAGCGGGTCAGGTCGAACGCCATGACGTCGATGTCTCTCAGTGTGGTCGCGATCGTACCGCCAGATGCCGAACGCCCTGTTCCATCGCCTTCTGCCCGAGGTTGAGCGCCGGCCCGAACGGACGCCCGTCCGCCGCCCTCGCCTCGTCCAGGGAGCGGGCCAGAGTGAGGCAGCAGGTCGGCTCGAGCGCGATCAGGTCGTCGTTCGCCCTGAAGGGAGCCGCCTTGCCGTGGGCGTCGAAGTCCGCCCGGGCGAGGATCAGCTTCACCCCCTTCTGCTTCGACCACTGGATCGCCAGCTTCTCGGCGCCCTTCGCCCCCGTGGTCGCGAGCGCCATGTCCGGCCACTCCGCCAGGGCCCAGTTCAGGGCGTCGAAGATCCTCGCCGCATCGTCGCGGCTGTCAGCCGTCGGCGCGCCCCTGAAGGCCACCACCGGTCCGCCCGGATGGGTCTCTTCCGCTCGCCGGTTGCGGATCGCCCGGATCGCCTGTTTCGCCTCCAGCTGGGCGGCGGTCAGATGCGTGCCGCGCCGGCTTCCGCGCCAGGCGGTCCAGACCTCGCCGGTGGCGACCGTCCAGGTCTCGGCCGCGGCGTCCCGGATCATTTCGGCCGCCCTGGTCGCCGCGTCGCCGGCCCGGCCCCTGGCCGTCGCTTCCTGAAGTTCGACGTCGGCCGCCTCCGATCCGTCGAAGTCGCGATCCAGCCGGCGCATCGCATCGCGCGCCCGGTCCGCATCGCGCTCGATCCGTCCGGCCGCCGAATGGAAGGCGCCGATCAGGGCTTCTCCAAGGAGGGTCTGGAAGTCCTCCAGCGCCGTGTCGGAGATCAGGTCCAGAAGTTCAGTCATGAGGGCGCGCCCGAGCTGAACCAGGGCCTCCTCGGTCGGATGCGGGCGCATATCGCCGAGCGTGGCGGTCAGGTCGTCGAAGGCGGAGTCGGACTTCTGGGCGAAGGGCGAGGTGAAGGCGGGGTTCGAGCTGTGCATCGGATCATTTCCTGTTCTGAAATGTCGCAGCGCCCCATGCGCAACGACCCCGCTCCTGGCCACGTCGGGGCCCCCGGCGGTCACCGGAGCGGACCGCCTCTCGCGGGCCGTGGAGGGAAACGGCGAAGCCGTTGACGGCCGGGGTGACGTGACAGGATCGGAGGGCGTTGTGTGGGGGCATGTCCTCGTCCCTCTTGGGACGAGGACGCCTTTCGGCGCCGTCGCGCCGATGGGGACGATGGACAACGCACGCCCCCGACCGCGACGACGGCCGGCCGTCGTCGCCTGCACTCGCGTTCGGGATACCCATCAGTCGATGGCGACCGACCTCAGCAGACTGTCGACCGAACAGGATCGACGCTGATAGCCGACGGCGGCGTGCGCGGCGCAGAAGGCGCCGCGCGCGACCGTCCGGCCGCACAGGCCGAACCCGGCTTCGCCCGGATGGCCATAGGGCCATCGACACTCCCCCCGTCCGACAGTGAGGACGGTGGCGGTGGCGGTCGCGGGCATGTCAGGCCGCGCATCAATGCGAGGCGAACGCAAGGACGTCTTCGGTCGATGGGCGCCCGCTCGCGACCGGACGATGGACAAGGCCGCGACCTGAGGCCCGCGCCCCAGGCCCAGTCGGTGGAGCTTGCCGAGAACGGCGCAGCGGGAGACCTCGCGCCCCAGGTCGCGGGCGATCTGGGCGGCGCTCCACCCCTGGCGCCAGAGGTCGGTCAGGCGAGCAATCCTGTCTTCGGTCCAGATGGAGGCGGTCATGACGAAACCCGTGGTCAGCGAGCCCGATCGGCTCGCCCCAGACCGCCCTTCCTCCGTCCTCCCTTCCTTCGTCCTCCCTGGCCGACACGACAATGGCCCGGCGCAGAGGCGCCGGGCCAGGACGTCAGCCTGAAAGGGCCGGATCTGGATCAGAACGGGATGTCGTCGTTCAGATCGTGAGCGGCCCCGGCCTTCTGAATGCCGCCGTCGGCGGACTGGTCTCCGTCGGTGGCGCTTTCGCGACGGTTCTTCAACCGGATGTCGTCCACGACCAGGCGGAGGTCGTAGTGTTCGACGCCGTCCTTGCCGGTCCAGCTGTCATTTTCGACATGGCCCTGGATCACCACCCGGCTGCCTTTCCGGGCGAAGGGCGCAATATAGTTCTCGGTCGTCGCCTCGTTGAAGCAGATGCAGTTGAAGCCGGTCGTGCGCTCGCCCGGCGTGCCGTCCGAACGACGAAACCGCGTCGTCTCCAGCACGCGAAAGCTCGCGCGCTTCCTGCCGGAATCCTTCGCCGCGAGGATGGAAGGAGCGGCGGTGAGATAGCCTTCAAGCGTCAGGGTCTGCATGGTCAGTCTCCTTGAAATGAATGATGAGGGATCAGGCGGCCGCCTGTTCGGGAACGGCGGCCTGGCGATCCTCGGCCCAGTCGAGGACCGTCAGCCGGTTCACCACCAGTTCCTTGGCGGCGCGTTCCGTGCCGTCGCGGGCCGTATAGGCGGTGTCGATGAAGGCGCCGACGACGAGGGCTTCGCAGCCCTGGGCGAGCCCCCGGGCGATGACCTTCTCGTTCAGCCCCTTCGACCAGCTGACGCAGTTGACGCCGACGATACGGTCCTTGCCCGCAAGGTCCACGCCGCGCTTCTCGAGCAGCCGGAACACCGCCTTGGCGAAGTCCGGACTGATCTGGGGGTCGGCCGCCAGCCGGCCGGTGAACACCATGGTCTGCATCTTCAGTCTCCTGTTGATCCGAAGCGTCCAGGGAGCCGTTCTCCCTGTTCCGCCTCGCCCCTGATCCTCCCTTCCTTCGCCCTCCCCCGGACCGATCCCGCCGCGCGCCGCGCGACGGAACCGGCCCTCGACCGTCAGACGGCCTGGTTCCGCAGGACGGCTTCGCCGGCCGGCGTCACCACGAAGACTCCAACTCCATCGAGGCCGCCGTGATCCGGATCGTCATCGCGCCCGGGTTCGTTCCCCGTCTCGCCCCCGGTCTCGTTCCCGGTATCGTCCCCGATCTCGACGTCGGCCCCGTCGCAGGCCTCGTCGCAGGCCGTCGCCTCGCCCCCTTCCGACCCAGGCTCGGCCTTCGGCCCGTCCGCCTCACCCGACGGTTCGGCGCCCTCGGTCGCGGCGTCGTCTTCCGGCGGCGCCGTCCAGGACAGGCAGGCCGGAGCCCAGTTCCGTTCGGCCGCCTGATCGGCCGTCCAGGCGACCAGTTCGGTCTTCTTCAGCCGCCCGACCTCCTCCGACGACGCGCCCATGGCCGCGAGCATGCCCAGCAACTGGTCTTTGGAGTGCGACTGAAGGAAGGGCGCGTCCGGCGTCCACACGCGCGTGACATCCGCCTCGCACAGGGCGGCCAGTTCGGCGGCCTCGGCCCGGGCCGATCCCCGGACCAGGGTCGTCCTCTCTTCACGCAGATCCAGACTGAGGGCCGTCAGTTCGGCGAGCAGGCCGAGCCGGTCATCGGCCGCCAGGCCGTGCACCCATGCGACCAGGGTCTGGCCGGACGCCTCCCAGGCGCGACGTCGATCGTCCAGACGCTCGCGCACCGCCCCATCCAGGGCCTCGATCACCCGGCCGCCGGTCGGGCTGAAGACAGAGGCGGTCACGGTCAGGGCGGATTCAGAACGGCCTATCGAGGGGCGGACCGCCAGGACGCTAAAGAGACGCGCCGTCAGGGCGGTCAGGGCGACATCGGGCGCGTCGGCCAGGGCGCGGATCAGCCCCCGCGTCGCGACGTCGGTGCGCACCGCATGGAGAGCGTGGGTCACCCCTTCGGTCTCCGGCTCCGGCGCTTCGGCGCGTGGCGGCGCATAGGCGGGCTGCGACCGCCTCCAGATCTCCGGCGCCGCCTCATCGTCGGCCTCGAAGCCGGCGTCGTCGTCGGGCTCCGCCTCGGCTGGTCCGTAGCATTCGACCTCCACCCCGATCCGAAGCGACGGCCGCAGCACCACGACGGTCGCGACACGCTCGCCCGATCCCGCCTGGTCCTGGGCGATGCGTGCGCGGATCAGGGGCTCCAGCCTAGCGACGACATCGTCCCCGACCCCTTCCGCCTCCAGGACGTCGGCGGCCGCCTGGGCGCGCTCACGGGCCTCGCGGTAGAGGGTCGCCGAAGCCTCCGAAAGCGCGCCGCCGTAGGCGTAGCCAAGTCGCTCCAGATCTTCGGCCAGGTCCGGGGACGGACCCGCGCTGAGATGGACCGTCAGGCCTTCGCTCTCCAGAAGGGCTGCGACCTCTCCCGTCCGTTTCATCCAGGCCTGCGTCAGCCGGTCGGGATCGAGCAGGACCGGCGGCCGCTCCCCGAACAGGTCGGTCTCGGTCCGGCCGCCCGCAGCCGCATAGAGGGCGGGCGTCACCAGGCCGCAACGTGGGTCGCGCGTCGTGGTCCGCCCGGCGTCGAGACGCTCCGTGATGCGCCATTCGGGCAGGCCATGGCCGTCGAGCGCGCCCTGGGCCAGTTCGGCCTGTTCGTCCGCGTCCTTGAGCCGGGCCAGGAGTCTGGCCTGGCGTAGGGTGAGCCGACCGGTCTTCAGCGCCTCGAGCGCGACGGCCGGAAGGGCCGAGAGCGCCGCCAGCCGCCGGATTTCCACTTCGCCGTATCCAAGCGCCCGGGCGATCGCGACGACCGTGAGCCGGGACTTGAGCATCCGGCCGATGGCGACCACGACGTCGGCGACATGGACCGGCACGGCCGTATTGGTCAGGACGGTCGCCGCCGCCTGGCGCGCCCGGTCGGTCTCGACGAAGACCTCGACCGGATGATCGTCGCCCAAGACGCCGGCGTCGCGCAGCAGACGCAGAGCCAGCAGCCGGCGGCGGCCGTCCAGCACCATGAAGGCCGCCTCGCGACGGCGTCCGGGTCGGACGGTCGGAAACTGCAGCAGGCCGGCGGCGGCGATGGTGTCGGCGAGTTGCGGAATCTCGTCGTCGGCGGCCTCGCCGTAGCGAAGGTTCTCGGGCGCGATGTCGAGATCGGCGAGATGGACGGTGCGCTGGCTGCGCGTCAGAACCGAGGTCGTCGGTGGCGTGGACTGCGCCTGGGCGACGTCGGATCGAGCCTCGAGGCGGTGGATACGGGTCCGGGCGTGACGGGACATGGATCTTCTCCCGCCGGCCGGCGGAGCCTATCCCCGCCGTACCGGCGCCCCGCCTCGCCCTTCCTCCCCGCCTTTCCGGGGCGCCGCCCCGGCGTCGTTCCAGTCGCCGAAAGGATGCGGCGGCAGGCGCAGGCAGACCTCGACGCCCTGCGACCGAAGTCGGCGCCGGAGGCGCGCGGCGGCCTCTTCACCCGCCGGTCCGCGATCGGCCGCAATGACCACCTTGCGCACCGTCGCCGGGGCCGACCAGCGGGCGAGATTGCCGGCCGACAGGAGCGCCCACCCTGGCAGGCCGAAGCGCGCCGAAGCCGACAGGGTCGTCATCACCCCTTCCCCGACCACCAGGACCGGACCAGGCGGCTCCAGGCACACCGCCGCGCCGGCCGGCACGAGGCCCACCGTCTTGCGCGCCAGCCGCAACCGGCGGGCGCGCTGGCCGTCCGGGTCAAGATAGGTGAGTTCGACGGCCCTCAGCCGTCCGTCCGGGGCCCGGACGGCGGCGACCAGGGCCGGACAGGTCGGCCCCCCGTCGTGAAACACCGACACCGGGGCGGCCGGGTGACGACGGAGGTCGCCCAGGCGGGCTGGCGGCGTTTCGATCCCGCGCCGCCGGAGATGGCGCGCGCACAGGTCGCCCTCGACGATCGGGATCGTCGACGCCCAGAGGCGGCGTGCCACCTCGATCCGGACCCCGGGGTCGGGAAGCGCGGTCGAGGACGCGGCCAGAGACGGGCGTGCGCCGGTCACCCGGCCTTCGACGTCAATAAGGCCGAGAGCGCGGAGGTGGTCGCGTACCGATCGCCAGTCCGCGGCGCCGAAACCATGGATCACCAGACGGTCCCCTTCCAGCAGCAGGGACACCGATCGGTCGGCCTGGCTGTGGCCGGGCGCCGGGACATTGGCGCGACGCCCGCCCTGATAGAGGTCGCCGCCCAGGGCGGCGACGATGGGGTGGAGGCTCATGGCCGGCTCAGATCAGGCCCAGGGCCCGGAAGCTCGCCGTGCCTTCACGGCCGACGATCACATGGTCATGGACCTGCAGGTTGAACAGCCGGGCCGCGTCCACGACCTGGCGCGTCATTGCGATGTCCGCCTGCGAAGGACCGGGATCGCCCGACGGGTGGTTGTGCACCAGGATCAGGGCGCTGGCGGAGAGTTCCAAGGCCCGACGGATCACTTCGCGGGGATAGACGGGGGCATGGTCTACCGTCCCGTCAGCGCGCCCTTCGTCCTTCATCAGGATGTTGCGGCGGTCGAGGTAGAGGACGCGAAACTGCTCGCGAGGCGCATGGGCCATATCTGCGCGGAGATAGGTCGTCAGGGCGGTCCATGACGACAGGACCGGTCGATGGCAGGCCTCCGCCCTCGCCATGGCCACCGCCAGCGCCCGGATCCGTAGGAGATCGGCGACCGCGGCCGTCGCGAGGCCGGCACGAAGCAGGGCGGCTTCATCAGCCGCGGCGACGTCGGCCAGCCCTCCGAAGTCCGCGATCAGATCGGCGGCGGCGGCCCGGCTGGCGGCTGGAGACTGGGTTCGCGAAAGGATCGCCGCCAGAAGGTCAAGGTCGCCGTCCTCCACGGTCGAGGCTGGCGCAGGGGCGAATTCACGGATGTTCGACGTGGGTCGGGACGACATGGCGTCCTCCTGTTTGGCGCTCCCGATCGGAGCGCTCCCAGCCGCCCTTCCTTTTCCTTCACCGGGATACCCGGCTCACGGCCCGTTCACCCATTGGCCCTAGCCTGTCTCGATGAGCTCGAAACCATCCCGTTCAACCGGCTCTCGCAAGCCATACCGGCGCAACAGTCGCTTCCTCTCCATGACGGCGACCCTCATGGCTGTCGCCTTCATCGCCGCCCTGAACTGGCCTGCGGCGGACGCCGTTGGTCACGCGTCGCCGCCCGCCACGGCCGATGCAGACGCGCTTCCATCGTCGCCGTCGGAGACGGGTTTCCGATGCAATGTGGCCTATGTGAACGACGGCGACACCCTGCGCTGCAAGGACGGTACAAAGATCAGACTCCACGCCGTGGCGGCGCGGGAGGCCGACGAAACCTGTTCGCCGGGCCATCCTTGCCCGACCGCCAGCGCCGCTTCCGCTACAGCGGAACTGAACCGGCTTGTCGCGGGCAAGACCCTTCGCTGCGAGCAGACCGGCCGAAGCTACGACCGCATCACCGCCATCTGCTGGTCGCCGTCGGGCGAAGAGATCAATTGCGCCATGATCACGAGCGGCACGACCCTGGTCTGGGAGACATTTGACCGGCGCAAGCCGCTTTGCGGGCGCTGACATTGACGACAGCAGAAGTCACCGGGAAAGCCTTCGCGGAGAAGGTGCTCCAAGTCGACGACGCGACAGCCTGTGCGTGGCCTCACCGCCCACCCGGCCGCCTGGATCGAGGAGCGCCATTCTGATTCCGACCCCGCCGAACTGGACCGTTCCACCGGCCGCGCCGACCCCGACAGCGTGATCCGCCTCATCGCCTGCCGCCGGCTCCACTGCGGCGCAGTCCGGAGCCGAAAGGGCCTGGTCATCATCCATGACCGGGCTATCGCCTCATGCAGGCTCAACGGACGCCGCGCCGGCGCCCTTCTCCACGGCCGGGCGCCGAGAAGGCGGGATTTATCGCCGGAATCTTCGGTCGTCCGGCGGGCCTTCGCCCGCAGCGACGTATCGAACCCGGGACGGCGCGGGGCCGAAACGATCCCGCCGTCGCGCACCGGCGCTCCAGAAGTCGAACGCACGCGGATTGCTTCGCAAGACGAAGCCGTCGCACAATCCGGTACGCGGCCGCTGGGACCTGACACCCTCGATCCCGGCCCGATCAAAGGAACACCATGGCGACAACCGACGATACCCGTGACGGCTCCTTCGACGCGGTGCTTAACAGGGATTGTTTCTGCATCACGCTGGACCGGACCCGTCTGAGCTCGGCGATCCGTCAGCAGGCCAGGGAGCCGGACCTTGTCTCGGCGCTGCTTGCGGATCGACCGAACCTGTTCTCCGGCGGGCCTGTGTTCCTGTCCGCCCAGGACATCGAGGCCATGCTGGTCGTCGTGGCCGCCATCGAGGCTGCGGCCAGGACCCCGGCCTATCAGGAGGCGGTACTGGGTTGGGGCCCGGCCATCGCTCGCCGGGACTTCGGCCCGCGCGGGGTCTTCATGGGCTATGATTTTCATCTGGGCGACGGCGGTCCAAAACTCATCGAGGTGAATACCAACGCCGGAGGAGCATTCCTGAATGCGTTTCTTGCTCACGCCCAGGGCGAATGCTGTCGCGAGGCCCAGGACGCCATGCGCGCGCGGGTGATGGGAGACTTCGAAGCCCTCGTCTGGCGGATGTTCCTGAACGAATGGGCGTTGCAGGGTCGCTCGGGTCAACCGCGGACAATCGCCATCGTCGATGACCGCCCGAAGGATCAGTATCTGTTCCCGGAGTTCCTGTTGGCGCAGCGGTTTTTCGAACAGCGCGGCGTTACGGCGTGGGTCGCTGATCCCTCCGAACTCCATTTCTCCCAGGGGCGACTGGAGCATGAAGGCGAGATTGTGGATCTCGTCTACAATCGCCTCGTCGACTTCTCCCTCGGTGCTGACGGGCACGAAGCCCTGCGTGACGCCTATCAGAACGGAGCCGTCGTTCTGACGCCCAGTCCGCGCAACCACGCTCTGTTCGCCGACAAGCGGAACCTGAGCCTGCTGTCAGACCCGGACATGGTCGCCGCTTGGGGACTTGCTCCGGATCATCAGAGAGGTCTTTCGGCGATCCCGAAAACCACCCTGGTGACTGCCGAGAACGCAGAGAGGCTGTGGACGACGCGCAACCGATATTTCTTCAAGCCGGCCGGCGGCCATGGTGGCAAGGCCGTCTACCGCGGCGACAAGATCACCCGGCGCGTATGGGCGGAAATTCAGCTCGGCGGCTATATCGCCCAGGAATTCGCGAAGCCCAGCGAACGTCGGATCAGGGTCGACGGCGAGATCCGTTCGCTGAAGCTCGATGTCCGTCTCTATGTCTACGACGGCGACCCGCTACTGGCGGCCGCCCGAGTCTATCAGGGCCAGACGACAAACTTCCGAACTCCGGGCGGGGGCTTTGCACCGGTTTTTGTCGTCTAGGCCCGGCGGGCGCGGGATCAGAAATCCCGGTCAATAGGCCTCACGGAGGTTGGTGTGGCGGCCGTCACGCCGAACGACACCAGCCCCGTGACGGCGCCGATCAGAACGCTCCCGGCCGTGTGGCCCGAAGCGTTCTGATCGCGCCATGGATCGGCATCAGGCCAGTCGTGCTCATAGGGGCCCAATCGCCCTGAAGACGCGACGGAGCCACCGCGCCAGCCCGGGCCACTCGATCCGGGCCACGGCAGATCCCATCTCTGGGCGACGGACGACAGTATGATCCCATGCCTATGAGGATGAAGGCGGGTTGTCCTGGCGACTGCGTGGCGCCTGATCGTCACGCAGGTCGATCAGTTCCGTCTGACCGAAGGTTCTGCTGTAGTCCAGGACCGAGACGATGGTCGGGCGCAGGCGAACCACCACCACCCCCTCCAGCACCGCCGCCGGCGCAGGACGCCCTGGTCTCGGAAATTTCCTTAAGACCAGATCAGCCACTCTCAACAGCTCCCCGGGGTCCGTAACACGCTCCGCCCTTGCCGCGAGCGAGATCGCCTGGATGTCTTTAGAAGTCTCGTGATCGGGCGTGACGGTCGCGGACACCCGGGAGTCACGGGCGATGTTTCCAATCTTCTGCGAGTGGGGCGCCGTCCCGAAAAAGATGTCGAGCTCATCGTTGACGAAACTCACAACCGTTGCATGCGGCCAACCGTCTTCACGCACCGTCGCCACGGTCAGGGTGTCGGCGCGGCCGAGAATGGAGAGGATCAGCTGCCTCTGCTCAAGTTCCAACCCAAATCCTCCAGCTGGCAGGGAGCACGGACGGCGACGGACAGAGCATGATCAGGCCCCGCCGTGCCGCCCTCGTTACAATCAGCCGGGATGACGCTCAAGCCAGGATTCGAGCTCTGCGATTTCTCTCGTCTGCGCGTCGATGACCGCCTGAGCCATGCGACGGACCTCAACGTCTGTCGCATCACTTCCAAGCAGAGCCTGCGCCATAGCGACAGCCCCTCTATGGTGGGCGATCATCTTCCTCGCCCAGGTCCGCTGGGTGTTCACATCGGTCGCCATCATCATGGCGCGGTGCATGCTCATCTCGGCCTCAGAAAAGGGTGTCCGAGCCATGTTCATTCCCGGCGGCATCTGCATGCCGCCCATCATGCCGGAGCCCTGGGCCGCATGCGGCGCCTGCATGCCGCCCATAGGTCGATCCGGGGGCGCCGTACCTGAGGCAGGCGCGCTGGCGCACCCGGCGGCGGCGAGCAGGGAAAGTGTTGACAGGGCGATGGCCGTCCGCCTGACGGGCCGTTGGGCGAAGTTGGTCATGGACGTGAATCCTCTGGATCAAGCCATCTGCCAACGGGATGTCCGCGACATGACGGCTGCGGCCGTGCTTGACCCTGATCTGAACGAACGTCGGCATCCTTGGTTCAGTTCACCAGGCGAAGTACGCCCTGACCGGTGCAGCGGCGCTGGTCAGGGATCCGGCGCAAACCGAGGCTGAGCAAGACGCCGATCCCGGTCGCTACGGAAGCTCGTTCCAGACCCGCGCCGCACCGTCTTCCGGCGCCTGCGATGGATCACCTAGCGACGTCACGGGATTCTCCCGGGGTTTCGGTGGACGCAGCGCTTCCGGGTCGCAGTCCCCGGCGACGCAGGCGCCGCCGGCCGCCTCCCGCGGCCCTGGTCGGGTCATCGCCGGCCTCCTTACAAGAGCCCACCGGTCCCCGTCGCAGCGGCCGGTGAACGCCGTCCGCGCCCCCTGCCCCCGGCGCTTCATTCCGCCAGATCAAGCAGCGCCGCCGTCTGGCGCGCGATCACAACCTCCTCGTCTGTCGGTATCATCCAGACCGCCACGGCGCTGTCGGCCGCATTCAGACGGCCGGCGCCGCGCTCGTTCGCGGCGGCGTCGAGCCTGACCCCGAGCCAGCCGAGGCGCGCGCAGATCTCGGCTCGGATCCGCGGCGCGTTCTCGCCGACACCCGCCGTGAAGACCAGGCCGTCCAGCCCTCCGAGGCTGGCCGCCAGCGCCGCCATCTCGCGCGCGGCGCGATGGACGTAAAGATCCAGAGCCTCGCGCGCCGCCGGTTCGCGGCTCTCGAGCAGGTCGCGCATGTCGCCGCTGAGGCCAGAGACGCCGAGCAGTCCCGACTGGCGATAGAGCAGATCGGTCAGGCCGTCGGCGTCCAGTCCCCCCTCGCGCAACAGATAGAGCACCGCGCCCGCGTCCAGACTGCCGCAGCGCGTGGCCATGACCAGACCGTCGAGCGGCGTGGCGCCCATGGTGGTGTCAATGCTGCGCCCGTCGCGGAGGGCGCACAGACTGGCTCCCCCGCCGAGGTGGGCCGCGACCACACGGCCGGCGGCCGTGGGAGGGTCGAGCGCCGCCAGACGTCCGGCGAGATACTCATAGGACAGGCCGTGAAACCCGTAGCGGCGAAGACCCCGCGCCTCCCAGACCCTCGGCAGAGCGAAACGGTCAACCACGGGATCATGGCCCGCGTGGAAGGCGGTGTCGAAGCACAGGACCTGCGGCAGCCCCGGCCGCGCGGCGCGAAGGGCGGACGCCCCCGCCAGCGACTGGGACTGGTGCAGGGGGGCGAGCGGCGCGAGCGCCGCCACGGCCGCGAGGACCGCCTCCGTGACAAGCGTCGCCGCGCAGAAACGCGGCCCGCCATGAACCACCCGATGGCCCACGGCGGCGATCGGTCCGGGCAGGCGCATCTCAAGCCACCCGAGGAGGTCCGGCGCCGAAGTCCGAGGCCAGGGCTCGTCTGAAAGAACCGCCCCGGCCGGGTCATAACTCAGCAGTCGGGGCGCCTCGCCGTGCATTTCGATCCGGCCGCGCAGACAGGGCGCCAGTCCGCCCGGCCCCTGATCGAAAACGCCGAACTTGCAGGTCGAGGACCCGCTGTTGAGAGCAAGAATGAACGGCATGCCCGACTGCACTCCCCACCTGACCGCGACCCAGCTGTCCACGTCTGACGCTGACGACGGGCGGCTCTTACGATCGTCGACGCCACGCGTCCGTAATGTTTGGCCGGGTGGGGCGTCAGACGACGGGATGGTGTTCAGCACGGAAGGCGCCTCGCATGACCTCCAAATCCCCGGCCGCCGGCCGGGTCTTCAGGCTTCTGACCCTGGGCGCCTTCGCGGCGGGGCTGGCCTATCTGCTGATCGGCGAGCACCGGGTTCACCTGCTCGGCTGGGCGCCGTTCCTGCTGTTGCTGCTCTGTCCCCTGCTGCACATGACCATGCATGGCGGCCATGGCGGGGGGCACGGCCCCGACCACCCGGGCGACCGCGCCCGTCCCCCAGCTCCGGAGGCCTGATCATGGCGGAACCGCAAACGTACGGGCTCTGGTCGCTGGTGGCCCTCAACTCCATCCTGTTCATCTTTTTCGCCTTCACCTTCTTCAAGCCGAAGACGGCGAGGGACTGGCGCGCCTTCGGCGCCTTCAGCGCCTTCCTGATCGCCTTCTTCACCGAGATGTACGGTTTCCCGCTGACGATCTTTCTGTTGGCCGGTTGGTTACAGAGCCGCTTTCCCGGCGTGGACTGGTGGTCCCATGACGCCGGACACCTGCTTGAGATGATGTTCGGCTGGCGAGCGCACCCGCACTTCGGGCCCTTCCATATTCTCAGCCTGGTTCTCGTTGGCGGCGGGTTCTGGCTCCTCTCCGCGGCATGGCCGGTGCTCTATAGCGCGCAACGAGAAGGCCGGCTGGCGACGACCGGTCCCTACCGATCCATCCGCCACCCGCAGTATGCCGGTTTCGTGCTGATCATGATCGGCTTTTTGCTTCAATGGCCGACGCTGCTCACCCTGGCGATGTTCCCGGCGCTGGTCATCCTGTACTGGCGCCTCGCCATGGCGGAGGAGCGAGAGACCGCCGCCCGCTTCGGCCCGGCCTGGAGCGCTTACCGGCAGGCTACGCCCGCGTTCGTTCCCCGCCTACGCCCCCTGTAGGGCGCGGAATCCCACCGACCTCAAGACTGAACTGCTTTCGACTGGAATTTCCTTCATGCATACTACTACCGTCGATGTTTCCGGTTTCAGCACGC
This sequence comes from Brevundimonas sp., assembly GCA_036744355.1. Classification (GTDB taxonomy): domain Bacteria; phylum Pseudomonadota; class Alphaproteobacteria; order Caulobacterales; family Caulobacteraceae; genus Brevundimonas. The sequence continues at coordinate 34,206 of DAIOID010000003.1, read as the reverse complement.
CGCTGGATTCACTGGTGATCGAGAAGCACCTGCGGGGCCTGAAGGGCGTGCTGGAAGCCGCCGCCAACTTCGGCTCGGCGACCGCGACGATCCGATATGACGAAGCCCTGGTCAGCCAGGTCGAACTGGAACAGGCGGTGCGGGATTGCGGCTTCCACTGCCGCGGCGAGGTCGTGCCGCGTCACATCTGCGTCCCGCATGAGGAGGTCGTGGACGCCCGGTCGCACCTCCAGCATCCCGCAGCTCCGGCGGCCGCCCATGAGGGCCACGCGCCCTCTGCTCATCCTGCCCAAGCCGGCGCCGACGACATGGCCGAGATGGGGCACGGCCCCGGCATGGACATGCAGGCCATGGCCCGGGACATGCGCAACCGCTTCCTCTTCGCCGTCGCCTTCACCCTCCCGATCTTCCTGCTCGCCCCGATGGGCATGGACTTCATGCGAGTGGAGCCGCCGTTCGGCCTGCCGCTGAAGCCCCTGCTGTTCGTCCTGGCCAGCGCCGCCATCCTCTATCCGGGCTGGCCCTTCTACATCGCCGCCGTCCGGGCCCTGCGACGCGGTGTGCTCAACATGGCGGTGCTGGTCCTGCTCAGCGTCGGCACCGGCTACCTGTTCAGCGTCGGCGCCACCTTCTTCTACGACGCGCCCGACTTCTACGAAGCCTCGGCCCTGCTGCTGGTCTTCATCCTGATGGGCCACTGGCTGGAGATGCGGGCGCGGGCCGGCGCCTCGGACGCCATCCGCAGGCTGATGGACCTGGCGCCGCCCACCGCCCGGGTGCTGCGCGACGGCGTCGAGGTCGAGGTCGCGACCTCCGCCGTGCTGGTGGGCGACCGGGTGGTCGTCCGGCCGGGCGGCCGCATCCCCGTGGACGGCGTGATCGAGGACGGCGGCTCCGAGGTCGACGAATCCATGCTGACCGGAGAATCCCTGCCCGTGACCAAGGGCGCCGGCGATTCCGTGACCGGCGGCGCGATCAACAAGACCGGCGCCTTCCGCTATCGGGCGACGCGGGTAGGCGCCGACACCGCCCTGGCGCAGATTGTCAAGCTGGTGCAGGAGGCGCAGAACTCCAAGGCCCCGGCCCAGTTGCTCGCGGACCGCGCCTCCCAGTGGCTTGTGCTGGCCGCTGTCGTCATCGGCCTGCTCACCTTCGGCGTCTGGTTCTGGGCCCTGGGCCAGACCCTGCTGTTCGCCCTGACCCTGACCATCACCGTCTTCGTCATCGCCTGCCCCGACGCTCTTGGCCTGGCCACGCCCATGGCAATCATGGTGGGCACGGGGCTGGGGGCGCGCCACGGCGTGCTGATCAAGAACGCCGCCGCTCTCGAGCATGCCGTCAAGCTGGACGTCATCGTCTTCGACAAGACCGGCACCCTGACCCTGGGCGCGCCGAAAGTGGTCCAGGTCACCCCCGCCGCCGGAGTGGACGAGACCGACCTGCTGACCACGGCCGCGGCCCTGGAGCGAGGATCCGAACACCACATCGCCAAGGCCGTGCTGGAGCGGACGAAGGACCTCCCCGAACTGGCCGCTGCCGGCTTCGAATCCTTCGGGGGCAAGGGACTTCGGGCGACCGTGGCCGGGCGGACCGTCCTCTCCGGCAACCGCATGCTCATGGCCGACAACGGCGTCGAGCTCGGGGAGCTGGCGACGGAATCCGAACGGCTGCAGGGCGCCGGCCGCACCGTAGTCCATATCGCCCGCGACGGGCGGGTCATCGGTCTGATCGCCGTGGCCGACGCCGTCCGCCCCACCGCGGCGGCGACCATCCGGCGACTGCAGGCCCTGGGCGTCAAGGTGGCCATGATGACCGGCGACAACCTCGGCACCGCACGGCGTATCGCCGGTGAACTGGGGATCGACATCGTGCTGGCGGAGGTCCTGCCCGGCGACAAGGCGCTCAAGGTGAAGGAACTCCAGGCCGCGGGCCACAGGGTCGGCATGGTTGGCGACGGGGTCAACGACGCCCCGGCCCTGACCCAGGCCGACGTCGGCTTCGCCATCGGCGCCGGCACCGACGTCGCCATAGAGAGCGCCGACGTGGTGCTGATGCGCAGCGACCCCGCCGACGTGGTCAAGGCCATCGAGCTGTCGCGCGCCACCCTGCGCAAGATGCATCAGAACCTGTGGTGGGCGGTCGGCTACAATCTCATCGCCTTTCCCCTGGCCGCGGGAGTCCTCTATCCCTTCACCCTCAGCCCCGAGATCGCCGCCCTGTCGATGTCCGGCAGTTCGGTGCTGGTGGCGGTCAACGCCCTGATGCTCAAGCGTCTGCGGCTGGGCGCCGGCATGGACGTCCAGCCGCCGTCGCGGTCAGCCGTAACGCAGGCGTAGCGTCGCCCCCTGCGGCATGGTCCGCCCGGCGCCGCAGGCCTGTCGTTCGCCTATGCAGACGAGGGGTCCTCCGCCGCTCCGGGATACGCAAGCGGTCCGGCGGCGTGCGATAAGGTCGCCGCCTCGCCTGTAATCCCGCGGCGGGGGCTGCGTCTTCTTAAGGAGAACACACGCGCGCAGCGAGGGGTCGCCGTCCTCCTGCGCCGATGGGCTGGCCAGAGCCCATGCCCAACGGACGAGGACAGCGATCATGGTTCACTCGGATATTATCCGCGTCGGGGTCAATGGATACGGCGTGATCGGCAAGCGCGTGGCCGCCGCCGTCAGACAGCAGGACGACATGATCCTCGTGGGCGTCGCCGACGTCAGCGCCGACTGGCGCCTGCGTCTTGCGGCCCGGATGGGTTTCTCCCTCTACGGCGCCGCCCCCGGGGCCGCCCTGGCGATGCAACGGGCCGGTCTCCCTGTGGCGGGCGATCTGGACGACCTGATCGCGTCGGTCGATGTCATGGTGGACTGCACGCCCAAGGGGATCGGCGCCGCCAACGCGGAGGTCTACCGGCGCAAGGACAAGCCCTTCATCGTCCAGGGCGGCGAGAAGCACGAAGTCGCCGGTCACTCCTTCGTGGCCGAGTCGAGCTACGCAGGCGCGCTCGGACGGCCGGCGACCAGGGTTGTCTCGTGCAACACCACGTCGATCGTGCGCACTCTCACCGCGCTCAAACAGGCGGGATTGCTGCGCCGGGCGCGGGGGACGCTGCTGCGGCGGGCCACCGATCCCTGGGAGAGCGACCGGGGCGGCATCATGAACACGCTGGCGCCCGAGCCCCAGATTCCGAGCCACCAGGGCCCCGATGCGCAGAGCGTCGATCCCGACCTGGATGTCGTGACCATGGCGGTCAAGGTCCCCGAGACGATCGCTCATCTGCATTACTGGTCGGTGCAGATGACCCGTGCGGCGGACAAGGCGGAGGTGGTCGCGGCCTTCCTCGCCTCCTCGCGCATCGCGGCGATCCGGATGGATGACGGCTTGACGGCGCTCAACAGCGTCAAGGAACTGATGGCCGACCTCGGCCGCCCGCATGACAATCTCTATGAAGTGGCGCTCTGGACCGACATGCTCCGCGTCCAGGGCGACGAGCTCTTCTACGCCTACATGGTCGACAACCAGGCCATCGTCATTCCCGAGACCATCGACGCCATCCGGGCCCTCTCCGGCCGGATCGCCGCGCCGGCCGTGTCGATCGCCAGGACCGACTCCAGCCTCGGCATCGGCGCTCTCGACCGGTTGGGTCCGCCGGACCAGGTCGGGGACTCATAAGCTCCGAGCCGGCGCAGCGGCCAGGGCGATGAGAATAGAGGAGCGAATGTCCGGATCTCCAGATGGAGAAGGTCGCACCAGCAATGACCCGCGCGCCCGCGGACATTACGCACGACACGGCAAGGTCCGGCCCGACGTCTTTCCGCGGCTAGGTCAGGGCCCGATCCAGCACAGCCATGAGTTCGGCGGCCTTGGCCCGCCGCTCCGCCTCGTTCCCATCCACCAGCGCGCCGGTCACACAGTGATCCAGGTGGTCCTTGAGGATTTCGGTTTCCACCCGCCGAAGCGCCGCGCGTACGGCCTGCAGCTGGGTGAGGACGTCGATGCAGTAGCGGTCCTCGTCGACCATGCGGGCGATGCCCCGCACCTGCCCTTCGATGCGGCTGAGGCGGTTGAGCAGCTTCGGCTTGTCGTTATGGTCCAAGAGCGTCCTCCCTTGCCCGCGCGAGCATACCCCCTCGGGGTATTGGAAAATATACCGCGAGGGGTATATCAGATTACCACACGCTGTGGAGTTCTCCGGCCATGTCGAACGCCCCTTCCCACCCCGATCACCACCACGCCCACGCTTCTCACGCGGGCCATGGCGAGCCCCCTCCCGCCGGCAAGGTCCTCGACCCGGTCTGCGGCATGACCGTGGATCCGGAGACGACCGCGCACCGCGCCGAGTTCGACGGCAAGCCCTTCTTCTTCTGCTCGGCCGGCTGCCGGACCAAGTTCGTCGCCGAGCCGGCCCGCTATCTCGACGGCGGCAAGACCGAGGCGCCCGTAGCGCCGGCCGGGACCGTCTACACCTGCCCCATGCACCCGGAGATCCGCCAGGTCGGGCCGGGCTCCTGCCCGATCTGCGGCATGGCGCTCGAACCCGAACTGGTCACCGCCGCCAGCGCCCCGAACCCGGAGCTCACGGACTTCACGCGCCGGTTCTGGATCGGGCTGGCGCTGTCCGTTCCGGTGTTGGCCCTGGAGATGGGCGGCCACCTCACCGGGCTGATGATGAGCATGAGCGGCCAGACCTCGGCCTGGATCCAGTTCGCGCTCGCCACCCCGGTCGTGCTCTGGTCCGGCTGGCCCTTCTTCGAACGCGGCGCCAGGTCGCTGGTCACCCGCCATCTGAACATGTTCACCCTGATCGCCATGGGCGTCGGCGTGGCCTGGATCTACAGCGTCGTGGCGACCGTCGCGCCCCATCTGTTCCCGCCCGCCTTCCGCCGCGCCGACGGCAGCGTGCCGATCTATTTCGAGGCCGCGGCCGTCATCACTGTGCTGGTGCTGCTGGGCCAGGTCCTGGAACTGCGCGCGCGTGAGCAGACGTCCGGGGCCATCAGGGCCCTGCTGGACCTTGCGCCCAAGACCGCGCGTCGGGTCCGCGCCGACCGGACCGACGAGGAGGTCGGGCTCGACCAGATCCTGGTGGGCGACAACCTGCGCGTCCGCCCCGGCGAGAAGGTCCCGGTCGACGGCGAACTCGTCGAGGGCCGGGTGGCGATCGACGAGTCCATGGTCACAGGCGAGTCCATGCCGGTGACCAAGGAGCCCGGCGACAAGGTGATCGGGGGCGCCATCAACAAGACCGGCTCCTTCGTCATGCGGGCCGAGAAGGTCGGCGCCGACACCCTGCTCTCCCAGATCGTGCAGATGGTCGCCCAGGCCCAGCGGAGCCGGGCCCCCATCCAGCGCATGGCCGACCTGGTCTCCGGCTGGTTCGTGCCCGCGGTGATCCTGGTGGCGGCGATCGCGTTTGCGGTCTGGGCGAGCGTCGGACCGGAGCCGCGCTTCGCCTTCGCCCTGGTCGCGGCGGTATCGGTGCTGATCATCGCCTGCCCCTGCGCGCTGGGCCTCGCCACGCCGCTGTCGATCATGGTCGGCGTGGGCCGCGGCGCCCAGGCCGGGGTGCTGATCAAGAACGCCGAGGCGCTGGAGCGTTTCGAGAAGATCGACACCATCGTCATCGACAAGACCGGCACCCTGACCGAGGGCCGTCCGGCCGTGATCGCCATACACCCGGCGGCCGGCTTCAAGGAGGCCGAACTGCTACGGCTGGCCGCCAGCCTGGAGCGCGGCAGCGAGCATCCCCTGGCCGACGCCATCCTGCGCGCCGCGACCGAACGCAAGCTCGCCCTCGTCGAGCCGATGGACTTCGATTCTCCGGTCGGCAAGGGGGTCCTGGGCCGGATCGACGGCCGCCGCGTGAGCCTGGGCTCGGGCAAGTTCATGGCCGAGCAGGGCGTCGACACCTCCACCCTGGACGCGGAAGCCGAGAGCCTTCGCGCCGACGGCGCCACGGCTATCTTCGCGGCGGTCGACGGCGCCCTGGCCGGCGTCTTCGCCATCGCCGATCCGATCAAGGCCACCACGCTTCGGGCCGTTCAGGCCCTGCAGGCCGAAGGCGTGCGGCTGGTGATGATGACCGGCGACAACCGCACCACGGCGCTGGCCGTCGCCCGCCAGCTCGGGATCACCGAGGTCGAGGCCGAGGTGCTGCCGCAGGACAAGGCCGCTGTCGTCCAGCGGCTGCGGGCCGAGGGGCGCAAGGTCGCGATGGCCGGAGACGGGGTGAACGACGCCCCTGCCTTGGCCGCCGCCGAGGTAGGCGTCGCCATGGGCGCCGGATCCGACGTCGCCATCGAAAGCGCCGGGGTCACCCTGCTGAAGGGCGACCTGCAGGGGCTGGTCAAGGCGCGGCGGCTGTCGCACGCGGTGATGAGCAATATCCGCCAGAACCTGTTCTTCGCCTTCGCCTACAACGTGGCGGGCGTGCCGATCGCGGCCGGGCTGCTCTATCCGGTGTTCGGATGGCTGCTGTCGCCCGCCATCGCCGCCGGCGCCATGGCCCTGTCCAGCGTCAGCGTGGTGACCAATGCGCTCAGGCTCAGGGGCGTCCGGCTCTAGCCGGCGCTCGCGGACACCGGGCCGAAGGCGCGGCGGGCGTCACCCGCCATGCGTTCCACGACCAACGGGCGTAGGCGTCCGCCAGCCCCGGGACGAGGCGCCCGGGGCCGCGGGGCGCAGGGTCGTAGTCGATCCAGACCCGCAAGCCGGCCCCGCCACGGATCGGCGTGGTCTCGGAGCCCATCTCGTAGTCGCCGATGATGATCAGCCGCGGCCGGCCCACGGTGCGCCAGACCTTGCGCCGCGGCGGCGCGCGCTCGGTCACCACCTCGTCGACGAAGAGCCCGAGACCGAACGCCCGGCCGCCCATCCGGATGTGCGAGCCGACCACCTGCCCCCGGCCCGCGTCGAAGTCATAGGTCATCCGCCCCCCGCCCATCATCATCGACGGGCGGGCCATGTGCGCGGCCAGGCGGGTCTGGTCGTCGAGATGGGCGAACAGTCGATCCGGGGTCGCGGCGACCTGGACGGAGGCCTGCCTGTGGCGGGTCATGGACGGGTCTCCGCGACATCCCCCGCCGCCCCGGACGGGACCACCAGGTTCCGGGGCTCGCCCCGGGCGAAGGCTTCGATGTTGTCGAGCGTCGTGCCGACGATCCGCCCCAGGGCCTCGGCCGTGTCATAGGCGATGTGAGGCGTGACCACGACATTGGGCAGGCGCAGGAGCGTGTTGGCGGCCACCAGGGCGCGCAGGCGTTCGGCCGGCAGCGGCGTGTCCATGCGGAAGATCTCCGCCTCTTCGCGCAGGAGCGGCTCCTCGGAGAGGACGTCCAGCCCCGCCCCGGCCAGACGTCCGCTGCTCAGGGCGCGCACCAGGGCCGCGGCGTTCACCACCCCGCCGCGCGCCGTGTTGATCAGCACGCAGCCCGGCTTCATCACCGCGAACTGGGCGTCCGAGATCAGGTCGCGGGTCTGCGGCCCGCCCGGCGCGTGCAGGCTCACCACGTCGGCCCGGCGCAACAGGTCGTCCAGGGGCACATAGTCGAAGTCCAGCTCGGCGGCCGCGGCGGGATCAGGGTGCGGGTCGGCCGCCAGCGCCGTCATGCCGAAGCCGCGGGCGATGCGGATCACCCGCCGGCCGATGCGTCCGGCCCCCACCACGCCCAGGGTGCGGCCCTCGAGGTCGAACCCCCGCAGCCCCTCGACATGGAAATCCCCCCGACGCGTCCTGTCGGCGGCCTCGACGACATGCCGCGAGACCGCGAGCAGCAGGGCGAAGGCGTGCTCGGCCACCGTCGGGTCGCCATAGTCCGGCACATTGCAGACCGCCACCCCGCGCGCGCGGCAGGCCTCAAGATCGATATGGTCGAAACCGGTGGAGCGCGTGGCGACCAGCCGCAACCGGGGCAGCGCCGCGATCACCGCCGCCGAGACCTCCGAGCCGACGAAGGGGCTCACCACCTCGGCTTCAACATAGTCCGGCGCGGTCTGCGGCGTCAGGCGCCCCGCGGTGCAGCGCACCCGGTGCCCCGGCTCCAGCCGCAGGCAGGCCTGGTGTTCCCACTCCGCCGCTTCGAATACCGCCACATCCATCCTGCCTGCTCCTATTGCGCCGCCGGCGCGGCGCGTGGCGCGCCGGCCGCCCCAGAGTTCCGGGGGCTGTTTGACCCGCCGCCCGCTCGGACGCGCACGACCATCGCGGGACATGCCGCTTCACGCACGACGGCCTTGAGGGTCTCGGCGCGCTCGGGCGCCCAAATCCCCTTCCAGGTCAGGATGATGAGGTCGACGGATTCTTCACGCGCCACTCGCAGGATTTCTGACGCCGGAGAGCCGCGAGCGAGCAGCAGCCGGACGCGCAGGTCGGAGAGCGGGCAGATGCAGGCGAGCCGCTCCATGAATTCGCCCGCCCACGCCGGCCACTCGTGCTGGGGCTGATCCAGGTAGAAGGGCGACGTCAGCGAGCCCCGCGCCTGGGGACTGGCGGGGCCTGGCGCGGCGACCAGGAGCACCAGGAGGTCGGCGTCCGCGCGGCGCGCGAGCTCTACGCCGGGTTTCACCGCATCGCTGGCGGCCGAGGTCCCCTCGTGCGGGAGCAGAACCTTTCTCAGCCGCCAGTCCTGCAGCGGTTGCGCGGGGTTGACCAGGATCACCGGGCAGGATGCCCCGCGCAGCACGGAAAGAGCAGTCCCGCCTACCTTCCCGGCCGGGCTGCCCGGCGCGGTGTGGGTGCAAAGCACGATAAGACGGGCGTGAAGATCGCCAGCCGCAGCGAGGATCGCGGCGGCGGGTTCGCCGCTGCGAGTCTCGAGACTGGCGCCGCGCAGGTCCTCGGCGGCAAGCCCGAGCCGAGGCGCCAGCTCCTCCGCAGCAGACGCCTGCTCGGCGACATGCAGGATGCGGACGGCCGCGTGCTCAAGACCCGAGAACACCTTGGCCACGGATAGCGCCGGGAGGGCGTCGGCCATCCCGTCCAATGGAACGAGGATCACGGGCTGATCGCTCACGGCGCAACTCCTGGCGCGGCTCCAATGCGCGCGCTGTCGTCCGGCAGCTTGAGCTCGTGATCCTTGCCGCGCCACTTGAAACGCAACGACACTCCTCGCCATTGCGGCGGCAGGTTCGGCTGATGCTCGGGCCCTTCCTCGGTGAACCGCAGGCCGGCGAAGCCGAACACCGCAGCCTGCCAGAGGCCCCCGAGGGCCGCCGCATGCACTCCGGCCGCGGCATTGCCCATGTTGTCCCCCAGGTCGATATCGCTCGCCTGTCGAAAGTAGCGCTCCGCGAGCCTCACGTCCCCGAGCCGCGCCGCGACCGCCGCATGGATCGCCGGACTGAGGGAGCTGCCGTGCGCGCACCGCGGCTCGTAATAACGGAAGTTGGCCTCCCGGACCTCCGGCGGGAAACGGTCCCACAGCAGATGCAGCAGCATCACGACATCAGGCTGCTTGATCGCCTTCGATTGGCGGATCCGCTCGCGACCGAGCAGCACGTCGATCGGCGCGTTGCGCGGCTCAAAGGCGGCCAGATCGATCTCCTCCAGTCCGAAGTAGCCCTGGAACTGCTCAAAGAGGCCGGTGCGCACGTCGAACCCCGTGTAGAGCTCCCGCGCCGCCGCACTCCAGGCAAGGGGCTCGGCCGCATCCATCGCCAGCGATTCCGAGAGCACCCGCCACCGCTCTGGCCAGCGCTCGACCAGAAGCCGCGCCACGGCGTTCCCGGTCTCCAGATTCCACTGCGCCATGACGTTGGTGTAGGCGTCGTCGTCGACCGTCTCATGATACTCGTCCGGGCCCACCACGCCGCGGATGTGACGTAGGCCATCGCTTTCAAGCTTCGCGCGGCCGGCCCAGAAGCGGGCGGTCTCGAGGAGGATTTCAGCGCCGACGTCGAGCAGAAAACCTTCGTCCCTGGTCGCGCGCCAGTAGGTCCAGACGCCGTAAGCGACGTCGGCGCTGATGTGCTGCTCCTGGTCGGCGAGCAGGATCGGGATGACCTCCCCGTTCGGCGCGACAACGAAGGGCGGCGTCACGTCCTGACCGGTGTCGGCGGATTCCCAGGCATAGAAGGCGCCGCGCTCCCCATGCTGCGCGGCCTTGTCCCGAGCCGCCGGAAGCGTCCGATGGCGGTAGGTCAGAAGGGCCCTGGCCGCTTCCGGCCATGTCAGCACGTAGAACGGCAGCATGAAGATCTCGGTGTCCCAGAACACATGGCCGCCGTAGGCGGCGCCGGTGAGCGCCCGGGCGCCGATCGAGACGCGGTCATCGTCGGGGTCCACGGCGCTGAGCAGGTGATAGACCGCGAAGCGCAGCGCGCGCTGCGCGGCCGGGTCACCGTCGATGGCTATGTCGCTCGCCTCCCACCTGACCCTCCAGGCCTCCCGGTGGGCGGTGATCAGGGCCGACAAGCCTGTGTTGATCGCGCGGCCGGCGCGGCTGCGTGCGGCGGCCTCCGGCTGATCCTGGTCCCTTGAGGTGCAGACGGCGACCACCCTGTCGAGCCGGTAGATCTTCCCGAGTTCGAGCTCCAACACCATCGGCGGCCTGGGCGCGCGCCCAGACGCGGCGCTGCGGTCGCCGATCTCGCCGATCGCGCTTGCGGCGGCGAGCGCAATGACGCCGCCGTCGCCAAGTCGGCGCGTCGCCATCTCATCGAGAGGAACTTCCAGGCTTGCGGTCGCGCTGTAGTTCTCCGGCGCCACCGCAACCGACTGGATCAGGAGGCGCCGGTCGGCCTGGGAGGCAAGACGCAGCCCCCGCATTCGGGTGATCCGACCGGCGGCGTCCTCGTGTCGCCACTCGCGCCAGAGAATCCCCTGCCGCATGTCGAGCATCCGGCGGTGCCTGAGGGTCCTGCCCGTATCCAGTCGGAGAGGCCGGCCCTCGATGGTCATGGAGAGCTTCGCCCAATCCGACAGGATGGCAAGGCCGGGCGTCGGTCCCGGCTGCGCATAGAAGGCTCCGGCTACGAAAGTGGCGGGCGAGGACATCCCGCTTCCTTCCGCCAGCGACCCCCTGGAACCGAGATGGCCGTTTCCGATCGCGAAGATGGATTCCAGTTCGTGCTCCCGCGTGAGCGTGAAGCCTTCCTCCACGAGCAACCACCCGGCCGCGGCGCTGGGGGCCGCCGGCAGGCCCATGGGTGCGGCCGGCGCCGCCGGGACGATCCGCAGCTCCCCCAGATCCCGCACGACGAGCGTGGCGCCGTGCTGGCGCAGGACGGCGGCCTGCCCGGCTCGATCGACGCCGACGACGAGGCCGTAGCCCGCGGCCCGGATCGCCTCCACGCCGGCGATCGCATCCTCCACCCCGATGGCGCGCTTGGCGTCGACGCCGAGGAGCCGGGCGGCGTACACGAAGGTGTCCGGCGCAGGCTTGCCGTTCAGCCCCTGGCGCTCCGCTTCGACACCGTCGACACATGCGTCGAACAGGTCCGCGAGTCCCGCCGCCTCGATCACGGCCGCGGCGTTCTTGCTGGATGTGACCGCCGCCGTCTTCAGGCCTGCCTCGCGCAGCCTGCGGATGAGTTCGAGGGAGCTTTCGAACACCTCGACGCCGGATCGGCCCAGGGCCTGGCGGAAGAGCTGGTTCTTGCGTGCGCCGAGACCGAAGACCGTTTCACGGTCGGCGCGATCATCCGGCTTGCCCTCCGGCAAGGTTACCCCGCGCGACGCCAGAAAGCTGCGGATCCCTTCATGGCGCGGCTTGCCGTCGACATAGGTGCGGTAGTCGCGCTCCACGTCGAAGGGCCGGAACGCCTCTCCCTTCGTTTCGGCCCGGCGCCGGAGAAAGGCGTCGAACAGCTTGCGCCAGGTGGCCGCGTGAAGTGTGGCGGTCCGGGTGACGACGCCGTCCAGATCGAACATGGCGGCGTCGAACGCGCGCGTGTCGAGGACAAGGCCCTGGTCGACTGTGATACCGTCCGGCTCACTCATGTCGCTGAGTTATCAACCGCAGGACCCGCCCGCGCCGATGGATCAACGTTACGCCGGTCGTGTCGGTTCCCGGTTTCCCTATGCGGGGACCGGCGCCGTTTTCCAGCGGCCTCGCCACTGGCGTCGCAAGAAAAACCAGTCGGCGGTGAACAGGGGTGCGCCATTGACGCCCCCTTGATGGAAGCCTGAAGCTCGCCCCTCGGACCAGGCCAGAAGGTCGATGACGGCCTCGCCGTCGCGGCGCTAAGGCGCTGGCGCGAGCCGCGATGCGCCCCTCCGCGTCCCATGCCTCGACCCCGGGAATCGACAGATCCCTGGCTCAGTCTCGCGCGACGGACGAGCCGAGGATCAGCCGGGGCGAACGTGCTGGGCCATGGACGTACCCGCCCGCCGTCTCAGCCGGTCGTCAAGGTATGCGGCGGGGTGTCCTGTGTGCAGTCTCCTCAGCCGCCGCTACGGCCTCTTTCACGGCCACGAAGCTGTCTGGATTGACCGAGATCGAGTCAATGCCCCGCTGGACGAGGAACTGGGCGAACTCGGGGTGGTTGCTGGGCGCTTCTCCACAGAGCCCGACCTTCACGCCCGCATCATGCGCCGAGACGATGACCTGATTGATCATCCATTCGACGGCCGGATCCTGCTCGTTGAAGAGCTCCGCGAGCTCACCCGAGTCACGGTCGACGCCCAGCGTCAGCTGGGTGAGATCGTTGCTGCCGATCGAGAAGCCGTCGAACAGTTCGGCGAACTGACGGGCCAGGATGACGTTCGAAGGGATCTCGCACATCACATAGACCTGGAGCCCTTCCTCTCCCCGGACCAAACCGTTCTCGGCCAGCACCTCCAGAACCCGACGCGCCTCATCGACCGTCCGGCAAAACGGGATCATCACGATGACGTTGCGCAGGCCCAGGTCCTCGCGCAGGCGGCGGATCGCCCGGCATTCCAGGGCGAAGCCTTCGCGGTAGCGCGGCGAGTAATAACGAGAGGCGCCGCGGAACCCCAGCATGGGGTTCTCCTCCTTCGGCTCGAAGCCGGCGCCGCCGATCAGATTGCTGTATTCGTTGGTCTTGAAGTCGCTCATGCGGATGATGACCGGCTTCGGGTGGAAGGCCGCGGCGATGCGGGAAAGACCCCGTGAGAGCCGTTCCACGAAATATTCCGTCCGATCGACATAGCCGGCCGTCAGCGCCTCGATAGCGGCCCGCGCCTCCGGATCCTCGACCGCCTCGAAGCGGACGAGCGCCATCGGGTGGATTTTCACATGGTTGCTCACCACGAACTCCATGCGCGCGAGGCCTACCCCATCAGCCGGCAAGCGCCACCAGCGGAAGGCCGCAGCAGGGTTGGCGAGGTTGAGCATGATCTGGGTCGTGGTCTCGGGCGCCGCGCTTGCGTCGAGTTCCCGCGTCTCGAATTGCGCGCGGCCCTCGTAGACGAAGCCCTCGTCGCCCTCAGCACAGGAGACGGTGACCTCCTGCCCCGCCTGGAGGTCCCGAGTGGCCGTCTCCGTCCCGACGATGGCGGGCAGTCCGAGTTCTCGGCTGACGATGGCGGCGTGGGACGTGCGGCCGCCGTGGTCCGTCACGATGGCTGCCGCCCGCTTCATGATCGGCACCCAGTCGGGGTCGGTGGCGGTGGTCACCAGGATCGCCCCGTCAACGAACCGGTCGATGTCGCGGGGGCTGTCGATCCGGCAGACCTGGCCGGCCACCACGGCGTCTCCGATGGCGAGGCCGGTCACCAGCAGGGCGCCCCTGGAGTTGATCCTGAAGCTGCGCAGCGCGCCAGAGCCGAGGCGGGACTGCACGGTTTCGGGCCGCGCCTGGACGATGAAGATCTCGCCGCTCTCGCCGTCCTTCGCCCACTCCATGTCCATCGGGCAGCCGTAGTGGGCCTCGATGGCGACAGCCCAGCGCGACAGCGCGAGCACTTCCGTGTCCGCGAGGACGAAGGCGGAGCGCTCGGCAGGCGTGGTGGGGATATTGCGCGTGGGATGCTCCCCGTCTTGCGCATAGATCATCTTCTGCGCCTTGCCGCCGAGGCGCTTCTCCAGGATCGGAACCGTCCCGGGCTGGTCGAGCAACGGCTTGAAGACCTGGTGTTCGTCGGGGTCGACGGCGCCCTGGACGACGTTCTCGCCCAAGCCCCAGGCGCCGTTGATCAGCACGACCTTGTCGAAGCCAGTCTCCGTGTCGATCGAAAACATCACCCCCGCCCCCGCCAGGTCCGAGCGGACCATCTGCTGAACGCCGATTGAAAGGGCGACCCTCAGATGGTCGAAGCCCTTGGTCTGTCGATAGCTGATGGCGCGATCCGTGAAGAGCGAGGCGTAGCACCGTCGGCACGCCTCCAGCAGCGCGGCCTCGCCGCGGATGTTGAGGAAGCTCTCCTGCTGGCCGGCGAAGCTGGCGTCGGGAAGGTCCTCGGCGGTGGCGCTGGAGCGGACCGCGACATCCGCATCAGGCTTGCCGATGCGAGCGCATAGAGCGCGATAGGCGGCGCGAATGGCCTCGGCGTTCTCTTCCGGCCACGGCGCCGCCAGGAGGGCCGCGCGGAGCCGCGCGCCAGTGTCGGGAAGCGACGCCTTTCCCATGGTCCAGTCGCTGATGGCGGCCGCGATCACGGGGCGCAGGCTGCTCGCGTCGAGGAAGCGCCAATAGGCCTCGGCTGTGGTCGCAAAGCCGGGTGGCACGCGCACGCCCCGGCCACCCAGATTGCGGACCATCGCCCCAAGGGAAGCGTTCTTGCCGCCCACCTGGGCGACCGAGGATCGATCGACGCTCTCGAACGGCAGGATCAGGGGGGCGGGCTTGCTCATGGTGTCAATCTCGACAAGCGGGGCGGCCGCCGAGCGACGGCGACGCCGCCGCGGGCGGGCAAGATGATTCAATTGACGCGGAAGCCTCTCGCTCCTTACGCCAACGCGACGATGGCTGCGGTAATGACGCCGAAGACGACGCGTCTTCGGCGTCAATCGGAGAGATCGGTGCGAACCTCCTGGTCCCGAGGCGTCGTTCGTAGCGGGCTTCCGACGGCGCGACGTTTTACTTTTCTGTCGCACAATTGCTGGACCGCGACTGATCGAGATCTGGCGATGCAGATGTCTATACGCATCGCGGCGCTCCATCCCTCAACAAAAGCGGGGTGGAGGGGAATCTTTTTAAATACTTGATTCAGCGCAAATCTTGGCGTTGCCTACCGAATGATCCTCGCTGACTTCACGCAGGGGAACGATCATGAGCTCACAGCGCCTCCTCGCCGCATCGTGTCCGGGGACACCGGCCTCAGCCCTCCGGCTGGTCGCCGCCGCGCCGCCGGCGGCTGAAACTCGCCGGCTCGTCGAGCGCCGTCTGCGCGACGATCGCCCTGCGCATTTGCGCTACCTCGTCAAACGACTGCGCTCGCCCGACGACGCCGAGGACGTCCTGCAGGAATTCGCACTCAAGGTGACGCTGGCGGCTGGCCGGCTCACCGACCCGGGCAAGGTGGACGCCTGGCTCGGGATCGCGCTTCGCAACGCCCTGTTCGATCGTTACCGCCGCAACGCTGCCCGGGCCCGGTTGACTGACGCCCTGGACGCCGAGCCCCGATACGATGAGGCGGACGGACCGGACGATGACATCCAACGCCCGCTGCACTGTCTCGAGCGGGCCCTCGCCGATCTCCCGCCGCAGACCGCTAGCCTGCTGCGCAAGGCGGAACTGGAAGAGACCCCGTTGGCGATGATCGCCGCCGAGATGCGACTGACCACCAACAACGTCGGCGTGCGCGTGCACCGGGGCCGCGCCGCGCTGCGGCGGCGGATGCTGGCGAACTGTCAGAGCTGCCCGGAGCCCTGCGCCCTGTCAGCAGCAGCCACCGCCCGCTCGGCTCTGGCCAGGCCTCTGGAACTTCAGGCTTCAATCTCGATCAGGTCGGCGTGCGACGCCGCATAGTCGAGGGCGTAATCCAGTTCACCCCGGGTTTCCGCGTGGACGGTGGCCAGAGCATCGCCGGCCGCCACCTCCGCGCCGAGCCGGACGTGCATCTCCAGGCCGGCGGCCTTCTGCTGAGGCGCGCCAGCCAGCTTGGCCAGGGTCGAAATCTGGCGGTTGTTGACCAGGATCACACGTCCTGATCGCGTCGCCCGGATCACGGCGCGCCGCTCGGAAGTCGGAGGAATCCGCATCCCGCCCTGGGCTTCGCATATCCGCTGAAACTTCACCCAGGCGCGACCATTGGCGATCACCGCCTCGGCGGCGCGCGCCCCCTGCCCCGCAGCGGCCTGGCCGGCCAGCTCGAGCGCCGCGCCTGCCAAGAGGCACGCACGGACCCGCAGGTCTCCGGGGGCCCCGGGCCGATTTTGCAGCACGGCCAGGATGTCATGCGCCTCCAGCGCCGGCCCGATGCCGACGCCCACGGGCTGCGCGCCGTCCGTCTGCAGGCATCGTGCGCTTAGCCCGAAATGGCTCGCAACGGTCGTCAGTCGCGTCGCCAGCTTGTCGGCCGCCTCTTGCGATCGCACCTTGGCGGTCGGCCCGACGGGAATATCCATCACCACATGGGTCGCTCCTGCCGCGATCTTCTTGGACAACACCGATGCGATGAGCTGCCCCTCCGTATCAACGTCGAGAACCCGTTCGACGCGGATGAAGATGTCATCCACCGGACTCAGCCTGACCGCCCCGCCCCAGACGACACAGCCGCCTTCCGCCTCGACCACCCGCCGCATGGCGGGCACATCGAGGTCGACCGGGGCCAGGGTCTCCATGGTGTCGGCGGTTCCGGCCGGCGAGGTGATGGCGCGCGACGAGGTCTTTGGCATGACCAGGCCGCTGGCGGCGAGGATGGCCACCACGATCGGCGTGGTCCGGTTGCCCGGCAGGCCGCCGATGCAGTGCTTGTCCATGACGACGTCCGACGGCCAGCTCAGGCGGTCGCCGACGTCCACCATGGCGCGGGTGAGCGCCACGAGCTCGGCGTCGTCGAGCGGAAGCACCGAGGTGGCGGTCAGAAAGGCCGCGAGATGGATGGGCGTGTAGCGTCCAGCCGCCACATCTTGGATGATCCCCTGGATCGCGCTCTTGTCCAGCCGCGATCCATAGATCCGGCGACGAACGCTGGACATGGACTCGATGGCCGGAGCGTGGCGCACCGCGACGGGATCGCCCGGCGCCACCTCCAGAAGTCGCCAGGCCTCTTCAGAGAACGCCGCCTCGTCGAGGCCGAGGATGTCCCCGTCCATCTGGTACAGGGTGGCGTAGATTTCCCGGCCTCCGGCCGAGAGCAGCACCTGGGAGCGGGACGACAGGCCCTCCGAGCGGCAGACGGGGCAGTCGCGCCGCATCAGAACTATCGATTCGTGCTGGGCGTGAAGGCCGAAGCGACGCGCCTTCAGGGATGGAACAGCGGCGTGGGTAGCGTCGGACACGGTCACAGTTCGTGGCGCTCCATCATTTGGGGAATGACGCAGTCCCATCCGAAGCGATCCTGGATGCGAACGCGCAGCGCGTCTGAAGCATGCGGTTCGCCGTGAACGATGAAGGTCTTGCGCGGCGGACGCTTCAGTCCCGACAGCCAGCGCAGGATTTCCTCGGCGTCGGCGTGGGCGGAGAGCATCGGCAGGTTCGCGACCTCGGCATTTATAGGCACCCACTGGCCGTGAATCTTCACCTCCTGGGCCCCCTCGACCATCGAACGCCCGCGGGTTCCGGCCGCCTGGAAACCCGAAAACAGGATGGTGTTGCGCCGGTCCGGGCCGAACGCCTTGATGTGGTGGAGCACCCGCCCCCCGGTGGCCATCCCGCTCGCCGACAGGATCACCTTGGGCATGGGGCTGGCGCTGATCTCCTTGGACGCCTCCACATCGCGCACATAGGTGGCGACGGCGCAGATGGCGTCGCACACCTCCGCCGGCATGCGGTGGTCTTCCAGGTGCGCGTGCAGAAGGTCGGTGGCGTTGATCGCCATCGGACTGTCCAGGTAGATGGGCGTCAGGCCGATCCGCCCGGCCTGCTTCAGTCGCCAGATGTGGTAAAGGAGCGACTGGGCCCGGCCGACGGCGAAGGCGGGGATAACCACGGTCCCGCCGCGCGCGATGGTTCGTTCTATGACCTCGCCCAGGGCTTCCGTGGGGTCCCGGGGATCATGGCGCCGATCACCATAGGTCGATTCCACGACCACATAGTCGGCCTCCTCCCCCGGCTCGGGATCGACCATGGTGGCGTCGCCATAACGGCCGAGATCACCGGAGAAGAGTATCTTCGTTCCGTTCCAGGTC
>DAIOID010000003.1:0-16014 GCA_036744355.1 Brevundimonas sp. | reverse complement strand
CCTCGGCGGTAGCCGCCCCGAGGATGTGCCCCGCGCGGCGAAGGGTCAGCCTGGCTCCGCCCGGCAGCTCTACGGACTTATGGAACGGGGTCGAGACGAAGCGCTCCATCGCGCGTCCGGCGTCGTGCACGCCATAGAGCGGCAAGGCCGGCTTGTGCTTGCCGTAACCGTAACGGTTTGTCTGCTCGGCGTCCTTCTCCTGGATATGGCCGCTGTCGCGCAGGATGATCTCCGCCACATCCCGGGTGGCGGCGCTGGCCAGGATGGGCCCGCGGAATCCATCCTTGACCAGTTTCGGCAGGTAGCCGGAGTGGTCCAGGTGGGCGTGGGTCAGGATCACCGCGTCAATGCTCGAGGGCTTGACCGGGAGCGGGGCCCAGTTCTGCTCGCGCAGGGTCTTGAGGCCCTGGAACAGGCCGCAGTCGATCAGGATGCGCCGACCGTCGGCCTCGAGCAGGTGTTTTGATCCGGTGACGGCGCCGGCGCCGCCGAGACTGGTGAGACTGATCACAATGGAGATCCTTCCGGGGGTGAGACTTGCAGGATGCGGGGGTGGGCCTCGCCGCGGACGGCTGCCATCTCCCCTGGCGTCAGCACGCCGGCGGCGTCGCCGAGCAGATCCGCGCAGGCGACCGCGGCGTGGGCCCAGGTGCACCGGTTGGCGAACAGCATGCCGGGCGTGTCCAGGGTTCCGCCGCGACTGAGATAGCCCAGCGCCCGGGTCCGACGGGGGCCGCCGTCGAGGCGCCGCAACAGGCCGAGCATCGGCTCGGGCCGCGTATGGGTGAGGATGAGGCGCGGCAGGCGCTCGGGGAAGATCTCCTCGAGTTCGGCGGTCGACGCCGTATGCCGCGCCTCGATTTCATCGCGCGGCGCCCGGAACCGTCCGGGCTCCAGCAGGGCCGTGACGCAGGTTCGGCGCCCGGTTCGCTCCAGTCGAGCGGCGGCGGCGATGGCTTCACGGGTCTGATACGCGCCGATAGCCACGATCTGAATATCGGCCGCAGCGAGATCGCCGTGGATGACCGCGGCGCCACGCGCCCACAGGGCTTCGGCGGCGACGGGGTCGACAAGGCCGGGCACGATCCGCTTCGGAACGACAAGACAGGCGACCTCCCCTCGGCCGCCGTAGACGCCCCTGAGAGCCGCCACGGCGCTGTTGGCGTCGATCGGAAACAGAACCCGGGCGGTGTCGGACATCTCCCCTAGCAGGGCTTCGGCCAGGGTGGGGTCCTGGTGGGACTGCTCATTCTTGCCGTTCTCCCAGGTATGGGAAGTGGCCAGGAGCGGCACGCTGAACCATTGCGGCGGCGCGTCGATCTCCCGCTGTCGCCGCGCGAAGATGATCTCCTGGCGCAGGAGACCCAGCATCTTCACGGCGAAGGCCTCATAGCTGACGATCAGGCTGAGGCCGCCCTTGTTGCCCAGGGCCGCGCCTGCCACCGCCTCCTCGTTCAGGGCCGTGATGACCGCGCCGTCCACCGCCTCCGGCAGTCCCCGCTCGGGGCGGTTCACCCGGTGACGCAGCCGTTCGAGGGTCCGTCCCATTCCGTTGCTGCGCAGTTCGTCCGGATTGCCGAGCCGGACCCGCAGCCCCGGATTGGCGTCGATGAACGGCACGAACCATTCGTCGATCGCCTGCATCGGCGACTGCGGTCCGGCCGCCCAGGACGGGACCGGACGGGTCGGATCCGCCGGAGCTCGCCGGGCGGCCGGATGGCCGCTCTCGAGGGGACGGCGCTGCAGGTCGTGGGTCGCCAGAGCGCCGAGCGCGGCCTCGAGCTCCCCCGGGGGCACGAAGAGGGCGGCCGCCGCCGCATTGAAGGCGGCGCGCGCCGCCTCGTCCGTGCGCGGATTCCCCTCCAGCGGCAGATTGTGCGCCCGGTTGGTCCCGGCCCCGGGAAACCCGAAACCCTTGACGGTGCGGGCGATCACATAGGGCAGGCGTGCGGGATAGTGGCGCTCCGGATCGGCGGTGAAACGCTTCAGTCGCTCCTCCGCTTCCAGGATGGCCCATGCCACGGCGGCCGGGTCGCGGCCGTCGATCGGGATCGGATCGAATCCGTTCAGACGCAGATGGCGATCAAGCCAGCACTCGCCGCCGTCCTGGGCGATCTCGGTGCGTTCCTCGATGCGGCGGCCATTGAGGATCATGATGGGGGTGACGAGGCCGCTGTCCTCCGCTCGCCACCAGCGCGGCGACCAATCAGAGCCCCGCTGTTCCTCGAAGGCGCCGTCGCTCAGAAAGGCGACGAGGCCCTCCCCGCGTAGCGGCATGTGGACATATTCGAGTTCGGCGAAGCCGAGGTAGCCGCCCTCGGAGACCGCACCCGCCGTTTCCGGGCCGGAATGACTGCCGAGGGGAACCCCCGGGCGGCCATCGGGGCCGATGGCGTAGCTGTAGAAGTCGGACGCCAGTTGGGACAGGTTGGCCTCGGACCGATCGTATCGACCCTTCTGTCCCGGCGAAACGTCCCCGGTCAGAGCGTTGACCGCCTCCACGGCCGCGACGCAGTGGCCCTGGCCCATGATCCAGGAACGCGTTCCCCCAGACAGCGAATTGGCGAGCAGATAGCCGACGAAGGCGGGTGCCATGTTCAGCGAGCCGCCGGTGTGCCCCTCCGGAGACGACTTGAAGGCCTCGGCCGGCAAGGCGGCGCCCGACAGGTCAACCCGGCGTGCATAGGTCATGTGGGCCACCACCCACATGGCGGCGCTGGCCAGCCGGTCGGCCGCGGCCAGCATGCGATACACCGACTCCTCGTCGGGCCACGCGCCGCGCCGCACGAGGCGCTCGGTCGCCGCGGCCAGTCGCTCGACGGTCTCCGGGCTTCGCACAAACGCTCCGTAGCCGCCCCGCCATGTTTCCGCCCAGCGCATCGAATCCTCGCCTTCCGCAAGCGTTCCGGTCCTGATCCGGTCGCGCGTATGACGCCACTCGCCCGGAAAGCTTACGGCCCGGCCGATGATCGCGTCGGCTTGCCTGCGATCTGCCGGAGCGACATAGTGATTACCCCGCCCAACAAAAACGGATGATGAGATGTGCCTGTCGGCGCGAGCGTCACCTTACCTGATCCGGGCGATCTACCGGAAGTCGGCCGCGATGCGGGCGTCCTGCTGAGGCAGAAGCGAGGGCGTTTCATGCGATCCGCAGCTCCGCTCGGCCGCACCATCCGCGATGGTCGTCTTCCAGGGGGCGAATTCCACAAACGAGCAACAACCTTCGAACGACAGGGAAACACGGCATGCGACTGATAATTCCGCTACCCGGCAACGAAGTATTCGCGCGCCAGCTAGCCGAAGCCGGCGGGTGGGAGATGGGCGAGATCGAGACCCGGCGCTTTCCCGACGGCGAGAGCTATGTCCGCATCCTTTCCGACGTCGCGGACAAGATGGTCTGCCTCGTCTGCACGCTCGCGCGGCCCGATGACGGTTTCCTCCGCCTCGTCTTCGCCGCGGACGCCGCCCGCGCGCTCGGCGCGCGCGAAGTGACGCTGATCGCGCCCTACCTTTCCTATATGCGCCAGGACCGACGCTTCCAGGCTGGCGAGGCCATATCCTCCAAGACATTCGCGCGGCTTGTTTCCTCGACCTTCGATCGCCTCGTGACAGTCGATCCGCACCTGCACAGGTATCCAGCGCTGTCCGCGCTCTACACGATCGCCGCTCAGACGCTGCACGCCGCGCCTCTCCTTGCAGACTGGATCGCCGCAGAGGTCGGTGAGCCCTTGATCATCGGGCCAGACGAGGAGAGCGAGCAGTGGGTGTCTGAGATCGCCAGGCGCATCGGTGCCCCTTATGCGGTGCTGCGCAAGGTTCGGCACGGCGACCGCAACGTCGATGTCGAGGTTCCTGACCTCTCGCAATGGAGGGCCCGATATCCGGTCCTCGTCGACGATATCGCCTCGTCAGGGCACACCCTGATTGAAGCCGCTCGAAAACTGCCGCTTCAGGGCTTCCCGCGACCGGTCTGCGCGGTTGTCCACGGCGTGTTCGCTGAGGATTCCCATGAGCAACTGAAGGGGCTCACCGACCGGATCGTCTCAAGCGATTCCATTCCACACGACAGCAACGCCATAGGGCTTGCGCCGCTGATCGCTGCGGCGATCGCCGCTGAAGGCGCTCAGGAGGGCATCATTCGGCGCCGTCGCCCACCCGAACCCCTTGATGAAGTGGAGCGGGCGGGCGTCGACTCATTTCCGGCCAGCGACCCGCCGCCCTGGACGGGCGGCGTCGACTGACGGTCGTTCATCGGAGGCGGCGTCGCGCCGACGACGATCCTGGAACCGCCGTCGGCTTTTCGGTGCGATCAGAACCAGGCCTTGATCCCGACGACCAGGCGGAAATCTTCGGGATCCTCGCCGCGCGCCTTGGCGTAATCGGCGGTGTCGCCCAGCGACCGGCTCCACTCGACCCCGACGTAGGGCGCGAACTCCTTGCGGATTTCGTAGCGCAGGCGAAGACCCGCCGTGACGGACGTCAGGCCCGAACCGATCTCCAGCTCGGGGATGTCGCTGGCCGAAAGGGCCACTTCGACCGCCGGCTGCAGGATCCACTTCTGGGTGATGCGCTGGTCGTATTCGGCCTCCACGCGGGCGGTCAGATCGCCCTCGGTCGACAGGAAGGCGGCGGCCCCCATCTCGAACCAGTAGGGGGCCACGCCCTGGACGCCGACGGTAAGGTGGGTGGTGTCCTCGCCGTCGGGGCGGAAGTCCTGACGCACGCCCGCCTGAACGTCCCAGAAGGGGGCGACGGCGCGGCTGTAGAGGGCCTGGACCTCGGCCTCGTGCAACCGGCCGCCGAACTCGCCCTCGCCCTCGGTCTTCCACCAGAAGCGGTTGATGTCGCCGCCGGTCCAGCCCTGGGCGTTCCAGCTGTAGGTTTCCTCGCCGTCGCCGAAGCTGGCCTCGATGGAGTCGATCAACACGGCGGTCGAGCGGATGTCGCCGTTCTCGACCAGCAGTTGCTTGCGCGACGCCGCCATGACGACCGGGTCGAACAACAGGTCCGCCGCATGGGCGGGCGCGGCGCGAGCCGCAGCCGGCGGCGGCGTCTCGACCATCCGCCCCCCGACAGCGTCCACGCTGGTCGGGATGTTGGGCGCGCCGCCCGCCATGGCCGACATGTCGTGCCCGGCGTGGGGGTCTGCTGCCGGCGGAACCGCGCTCATGTCGTGGCCCGCATGAGGATCGGAGACGCCGGGCTGAGCCGGAGATGTCTGCATGGCGCTCATGTCGTGACCCGCATGAGGATCGGCAGCGGGCGCCGTGGCCGGAGCCGTCTGCATCCCGCTCATATCATGGCCAGCGTGCGGGTCGGCTGCAGCCGCCGGGGCGGAGCTCATGTCGTGACCCGCATGAGGGTCGGCGGCGGGCGCCTGAGCCGAGGCCGGCGGCGTGGCGCGTCTGGGGGCGGCGGCACGCGGCTTGGGCTTGGACGCAGGAGTCGGGCGAGCTTGCGGCGGACGGGCGGGTGCAGCTTGGGCGCCGTGGCCCGCATGTCCCCCATGGCTCTGGGCGACGGCGGCGCCGGCGGCCAGCATCAGGGGCAGGACCGCGACAGCGGCGAACAGGGCGCGGCTCATCGGGCGGCTCCTTCCAGCGGACGAACCGTGACGACGTTGAACATCCCCGCATGCATGTGCATCAGCAGATGGCAGTGGAAGGCCCAGTCGCCCGGCGCGTCGGCGGTCAGCTCGAACGTCACCTTCGACCCCGGCGCCACATTGACCGTGTGCTTCAGCGGCTGATGCCCGTCATGGCCGTTGACCAGTTCGAAGAAGTGGCCGTGCAGGTGGATCGGGTGGGCCATCATGGTGTCGTTGACCAGGGTGACGCGGACCCGCTCGTTCAGCTCGAAGCGGATCGGCTCGACCAGCTCCGAGAACTTGCGCCCGTCAAAGCCCCACATGAACCGTTCCATATTGCCGGTCAGATGGATTTCCATCGAACGCGACGGCGCGCGGGTGTCCGTATTCGGCGTCAGCGAGCGCAGGTCGGTATAGACCAGCACCCGGTGATCGACGTCCTGAAGGCCTTGCGGCCGCTCGCCCAGACGGTTGGCGGGCGCGGGCGCGATGGCGTCCACCCCGACGCCGACCGCCATGTCGGCGGGAGCGTTGTTGGGGTCGCGCATGCTCATGGCGCCGTGGTCCATCGGCGCGGCGGCTGCGGCCCCGGCGGCAGCGCCCCCCGCGGCTCCGTGCGCCGAATGATCCATCCCGGCCATCGAGCCGTGATCCATGCCCCCCATGCCCATATCGGCCATGGTCAGGTTCGGCACCTTGCGCAGCGGCGGCACCTCGGCCGTCATGCCCAGACGCGGGGCCAGGGTCGCACGGCCCATGCCCGAACGGTCGATGGCTTCGGACACGATGGTGTAGGCCCGGTCCTCGGTCGGGCGAACGATGACGTCATAGGTCTCGGCGACCGAGATCTGGAATTCGTCCACCTCGACCGGGCGGACGTGCTCGCCGTCGGCCTGCACCACGGTCATGGCCAGACCCGGAATGCGGACGTTGAAGATCGACATGGCCGAGGCGTTGATGACGCGCAGGCGCACCCGCTCGCCGGGCCGGAACAGGCCGGTCCAGTTCTCTTCGGGTCCGTGGCCGTTGACCAGATAGGTATAGGTCGTGCCGTTGACGTCGAGGATGTCGCGCGGGTCCATGCGCATCCCGCCCCACATCCGGCGCTCGGCCAGACTCATGCCGTCCGATCCGTCCAGCAGGCCCGCCAGGGTGGTCTTCTGCATGTTGAAGTAGCCGGGGCTCTTCTTCAGCTTGGCCAGGATTTCGTGCGGATGCATGAAGCTCCAGTCCGACAGGACCAGAACATGCTCGCGGTCATAGCCGACCGGATCGACGCCCGCCGGGTCGATGACGATGGGGCCGTAGTGGCCGATCGCCTCCTGAAGCCCCGAATGGCTGTGATACCAGTAGGTGCCCGACTGCTTCAGCGGGAACTCATAGACGAAGGTCTCGCGCGGCTTGATGCCGGGGAAGCTGACGCCCGGCACGCCGTCCATCTGGAAGGGCAGCAACAGGCCGTGCCAGTGGATCGAGGTGTCCTCGTCCAGGGTATTGGTCACCGACAGGCGCACGTTCTGGCCCTCACGCATCCGCAGCAGGGGCGCAGGCAGCAGGCCGTTGATCATGAAGGCGTGGCCCGTGCGCCCGCCGACGGTGAAGCTGGCGTCTCCAACGGTCAGGTCGATGTTGGGTCCCGTCAGCGTCGGCAGATCGGCGCGCAGTCCCGGGGAACCCGTCTGGGCCCAGGCCGGCATCAGGCCGGAGAGGCCCAGTAGTCCGCCGCTAACGGCTGCGCCCCGCAACAGGGACCTGCGATCGAGAGCCATGCTCGACATATGATGGATCATCCTTCCTTGAACGCACTTCACGACCGACGACTTCGGCGTGAGCTTCACAGGGTATTACGCACCCGCACGCTCCATCCCTTGCGACAGGTCGCCACACAAGCGCTTGCGAAGTTCGCTTCAGAAGAATTCAAGGGGGTCATATGTGGAGACGCCGGAGCACCCAGGCCCCAAACCCTTGCGGCGGCCCGCGTCAGGAGCGTCGCTGTCCCTTCTCGACGACGAACGCAGCCGCCTAGAGGCGCTTCAGGATCGCCTGCATCTGAGCGATCTCATCGTCCTGGGCCCGGATGATCCGATCGCACAGGGCGATAATCTCCGGATCGCGGATCGAGGCCTGCTCGCACATCAGAATCGCGCCGGAATGATGCGGGATCATGGACCGGAGGAACTCCTTGTCGCCCACCCCCGCCTGGGTCCGCATGCCGACAAAGGCGAGGACGAACGCCGCCGCGGCGCCGCCGACGATCGCCAGATTCAGCTTTCGCGAGGGGTACATGGACCGCATGAACCAGAGCATGAGGATCGCCATGGGGGTGACCATCATGAGCGTCATGTAGACGTTGTTGAGGTTGAGGTAGAAATGATCCAGCGTGGCGATCATTGTATACATGACGAGATACATGACGATGAAATCGAGAACCAGCTCGATCCCGAACGACCGGTATTGACCCTTGTTCACGTCGCGTCTCCTACGTCCAGATTCGATTTCCCTGCACACGCAGCGCGTCAGGTCCCCCAGCTAACCCATACTAAAAATCATGGTTCCAGCCGTTGACCTTCCCATAAGGGTAAGGATTAGAACCGGCAGGCGTTCATTTTTGAAAGGTTCGCCCATGTCCGCCCATGTTCCCGGGACTTCCGATCTACAGGTGCTCCACATTCCCAAGATGCGCTGCGGCGGCTGCGCCGCCGGCGTCGAGAAGGCCATCCACGCCGTGGACGCCTCCGCCGCCGTCAAGGCCGACATCGAGGCCCGCCGCGTCGAGGTGACGACTGCCGCCGACCGTCAAACCCTGCTGACCGCGCTGGACGCCGCCGGCTATCCGGCCGAGGCCGCCTGACCATGAACAAGCTCAAGCTTTCCGCCCTCGCCGCCGGCGTCGCCATCCTCGGCGGCGCGGGCTTCCTGCTGAACGGCCTGCCCACCGTGGCCCAGGCCTCGGACATGACCGTCTACAAGAGCGATTCCTGCGGCTGCTGCGGCGGCTGGGTCGAGCATATGCGCAAGGCCGGCTATACGATCCGCGTCGTCCCCACTGACGACCTGGCGCCGGTGAAAGCCCGCCTGGGCGTGCCGGAAGCCCTCTGGAGCTGCCATACGGCCGTCGTCGACGGCAAGGTGATCGAGGGCCACGTCCCCGCCGCCGCCGTCAACGCCTTCCTGAAATCGCCCGGTGCCTCGCGCGGCATCGGCGTCGGCGGCATGCCGACCGGCTCGCCCGGCATGGAAGCCCCCGGCTACGCCCCCGAACGCTATGACGTCATGCGCTTCGACGCGGGCCAGCCCGCCCGCTTCATGACCTTCGAAGGCGCGACGCCCGTCCGCTAGCCCCCCTGCTCCGCTATGACAGATGGCCCCGCCGGCTAGCCGGCGGGGCCTTTTCGTATCTCCCATCGCGGACCAGACCATCGCCTGCGGCGCCCTCTCCAGGGGGAGCCTTTAGGGTTAGATGCAATTGAGCCATCGACCTCGACCAGGTGAAAGACGCGCTTGATCGCCCGCTCAACCGGAATGTCCGGCCTACTCAGGCCGGATCGCAGTCACTTCGGGTTCGCGACCGCGCACAGTCCCATCAAACTGGATGCCCTCGCCGACCTCGCGGATTTCGCCTTCGCCCGGCATCGTTTCGGTTGGTCGCGTGTAGCCAGAACGCGCCATAGGTAGATCTTCGTGGTCGGCGACGACCAGTAGGACGAAGCCCGAGCAGTAACAGCCGTCCAGGTCGTGGCCCCAGTCGCTTCGCGCATATGACCCGTAAAGAAGGACCTTGAGGATTCTACCCTTCTCCAGGGCTCTGCGCGGCATGTTGAAATCGCATCGTCGAACGTCTCCCGGATCACCTCGACCAGCACCTCCAGCAAGCATTCGGGCCGGAAACCGTCACGCGAAAGGGCGCGGCCACTTGCGTTCCAGCACTCGAGGGAACCACGGCTTTCGCACGGGCAGATCTCGCGCGGCCTGTAAAAAAATCGTGTCGGCGCCGAGGGGGGAGCTCGCCGCGCTGCGTAAGTCGAAATAGGGGGCCGCATTTCGGCCAAAAAATTAGCGGGAAAAAGCCTTTGGCCAACATCTCTTTCAGAAGCCAGCTCGTCACGTCTTCAGTCCTTTCGGGCCTGGTGATCGCCGCCGCCACATTGCCGGCCTTGCCTGCCGCCGCCCAGATCCAAACTCCGGCCGCTCCTCAATCGTCAGACGCTGCCGTTGAAATAGACACAATCGTCGTCACCGGCTCTCGTATCGCGCGCCAAGACTACAGCGCCAACAGCCCGATCGTGACCATGACCCAGGAAGACTTTAAGGCGACGGGGTCGGTCAATATCGAAAGTCTGATCAACGATCTTCCGCAGTTCACCGCTCTGGGCAACGCCGCGTCGAACAGTCCGAACCTGGCCGGCCAGGCGAACGTCCAGCTCCGCGGACTGGGCTCGACCCGCACCTTGGTGCTGCTGAATGGCCGCCGCATAGTTCCGTCCAACGCTTCGTCCGTCGTCGATCTCAATCTGCTGCCGACGCCGCTCATCTCCAGTATCGAGACGATTACTGGCGGCGCCTCTTCGACCTATGGATCGGACGCCGTCGGCGGCGTGCTCAACTTCCTGCTCGATGGAAACTTCGAAGGCCTGCAGTTCGACGCCCAGTATGGATCCTCGGACCGGGGCGACGCCTCGACCGAAGCGGTCAGCCTGACCCTGGGCGGCGACATCGCCGATGGCCGCGGACATGCGGTGTTGTCGGCCAGCTATTCAAACCGCGCCTCCGTCCTCAACGCCAGTCGCGCCTTTTCGCTGATCGGGGGCTTCGCCGGCACGTCGCCCTTAGGCTCGACCGTGTTCGACGCCACCAACCTGCCGACGGCCGCCGCTGTCAACGCCGCCGTCCCCGGCGCCGCCCGGGGCGACACTTTCGGTTTCAACAACAATGGGACCCTGTTCACCTATCGGGGCGCGCGCGACTACGTCAGCCCAGGCGGCGTCGATTACGAAGGCTTCCGCACGCCCGGTCCGCTCCAGCAGACGGACTTCGCCTACAGCACCGTCGACCGCAATTACATGATCATCCCGCAGAAGCGGTACAATGTGTATGCGGCGGCGGACTACGAGATCAACTCTGCGGTGGAGCTATACGCCGACTTCCTGTTCTCCCAGTACGAAGCCGGCAATCAGTTGGCCTCCAACCCGGCCACCGGACCGACCACCGGGTTCCGCATTCCATCGACCAACCCGTTCATTCCCGCCGAGCTGCGCAGCGTCCTGGACTCCCGCCCGAACCCGGCCGGAAGCTTCCGCCTCGACAAGCGCTTCAACGAACTCGGCCCGCGACGCCAGTCCGAGGACTACAACGTCTATCAGATCAACACGGGCATACGCGGTGACCTCGTCGGCCTCCGCGACTGGACCTACGACGCCTATGTTTCCTATGGCCGAGTGAACAACGGCACCGTCTACACCGGCTACCTCGCTCGCTCGGCGCTGCAGCGGCTCCTGGACGCCCCCGACGGCGGGGCGTCGATCTGCGCCGGCGGTTTCAATCCCTTCGGCGTCAACCCAATGAGCGCGGCCTGCATCGCCTATGTCGGCCGGGTGGCCAAAAATGTGACCACGAACGACCAGAGCGTCGCTGAACTGAACCTGCAAGGCGGCCTGTTCACCCTGCCCGCCGGCGAGGTCCGCGCGGCCGTCGGCGCAGCCTACCGCGAGCAGAACTACAACTTTTCGCCCGATAACCTGCTGCTCAGCACATTCACCCTCAACGGCGTCACCGGGCCTGAGCTGGCCGGCAACTCCGGCCAGCCGCTATCGGGGTCGGATCAAGTGTCGGAGCTCTACGGCGAGGTCCTGATCCCGTTGCTTAGCAATCTGCCGTTTGTGCGCAGTCTGGAGACAAATCTCGGCTACCGCGTCTCGGACTACGAAACGATCGGAAGGGTCGGATCCTACAAGGCCGATCTCAGCTGGGAAGCGCTCAACGGGCTACGCTTCCGCGGCGGCGTTCAGCGCGCGGTCCGCGCGCCCTCTATCGGCGAGCTGTTCGCAGCGCAGAATCTGAGCTTCCCGTCGATCGGGGTGCCGGTTTCCTCGACCGGCGCGCGCCAGTTCTCCGGGGATCCCTGCGATATTCGCGGCGCGTATCGCACGCCGGGCGCGGCAAACGCCAATGCGGTGCGAACCCTGTGCCTGGCGCAGAATGTCCCGACTCAGGTGATCGATTCCTACACCTTCTCCAACTCTCAGGTCTCTGGGGTCACCGGGGGCAACCCGATGCTGGAGGAGGAGACCGCAGATTCCTTCACCGTGGGCGCCACCTGGCAGTCGCCGTTTGCGGCCCCGTGGCTCAGCCGGGTGTCCGGATCTATCGACTACTACGATATCACGATCGAGAAGGTGGTCGGCACGGTATCGACGACTGAACAACTGCGTCGCTGCTACAATCAGGACGGCGCGTCCAATCCGACCTACGATCCGAACAACATCTTCTGCCGCATGTTCAGCCGAGATCCGAACTCGGGACAGATCACCAATACCTTCGAGACCAACGCCAACCTCGGCACGCTGGAGACCAAGGGCATCGACTTCCAAGTCGATTGGCGAATCGACCTGGTCGATCTCGGCGCGCCGGATTGGGGAAGCCTGGCCCTGAACGTCACCGGCACGAAGCTCCTGAAATGGGAGCGGCAGGACATTCCGGGCGGCGCCTTCACGGATCGCAAAGGCACGATCTCAAACAGCTTCGGCCTGACCCTACCCGAGTGGAAGGTCCTTTCCACGCTGAACTGGAGTCAGGACCCGTGGAACGTCGGCCTGCGGTGGCGCTACCAAGGATCAGTCGAGAATTTCAACAACCGAAGCCAGGTTGTCGACGCCATCCACTACATCGACCTCAATGCCGGTTTCAAAGTGAACGAGGTCGTCTCGCTGCGGGCTGGCGTCAACAATCTGACAGACGAACAACCACCGGTCTATGCACCCGCGATCGCCGCCAACACCGATCCCTCGAGCTACGACCTGATCGGTCGCCGATATTACCTCGGACTGACCGCGCGCTTCTAGGTCCGCTGAAGGCGCCCCCTCGCCGCTGCAAGGCTAAGGGGGCGCCAGGACACTCAAACGATATCGGCCGGCGCAGACACCGGCGAAACAACAGATCAAGAGAAGAATACACGACATGAGAACGAATCTGATGGTGGCTATGGTCTCGGGCCTGAGCCTGTTCGCCGGGGCGGCCGCCGCCCACGACTTCTTCCTGGCGCCGGAGCGTTTCGTCGGGCCGATGGGACACCCGCTCATTGTCCACGCAACCTCGTCGTCGGACTTCCCTGCCCTCAACGTGGGTTCGCCCCGCAGCCGCGTCGCCGAGGTCCGGGCGGTGGTCGATGGTCGTCCGGCGGCCGTAACCGTCGGGGCCCAAGCCAAGTCCCTGCGCCTGGCGGTGTCCAGTGACGCCCAGGGGATGGCGACCGTGACGCTTCTGACGATCTGGGGCGAATCCACCTGGCGGCCTGACCAGGTCGACACCTATCTGGAGGAGCACCCCTTCAAGGCCGAGGATGTAGCGACAGTGCGCCGACTGCTGCCTGAAGGCGCGCCGCTTGAAGTGAGATCGCGCCGGCTGGCCAAGACGCTCGTCTGCTTCCAGACCTGCACCCCGACGGCGGGGGGAGCGACGGGGCTAGAGGTCGAGTTTCTCCCCGAGTTCGTGGCTGGCCAGAATAGTCCTGCGACCTTCCAACTGGTCAGAAATGGGCATCCAATACCGGCGCAACCCGTCACGATCAGGTTTGGACAGGACGAAAGGCGCGCGGTTCAAACCGACGCAGAGGGCCGGCTACGGATTCCGGACGGCGTAACCGGTCCTGTCATGTTGGTCGCCGCGACGCTGGATGCACCGACGGAGAGGGGTGGACGCTTCGTCACCAACAACGCGTCTTTGACCTTCGAGGCTGCAGTGGGTCGTGACGAAAGCGGCCGTTGACCCTGCGCCTTCAAAAGGGCCGAGCGCGAGTCAAAGATGGCGAAAACTGAAACCGTCCCGCGCCAAATATCTCGGCGCGAGCGACCTGCGTGTTTCGAAGCCGAGTGTCCGATACAGTAGGGGAAGGTGAAAACGACGTGCGATCGTGTCGTCACGAGTAGGTCCAGCATCATTGCTCCCTGCCTATGGGCTCGTTTCGTGACGCCGAAACTCAAGCTCCTTTCGCAACTATGTGGTTCCGCGAAAAGGCCGCGCGCCCCCAGAGGGCGCGCGGCGAGTTTTCAGCCTTTTCGGCTCCTGTTCGGCGCCTCGCGCGGCATGGAGGCGCCCGGCTACGCCCCCGAACCTACGGCGTCATGCGCTTCGGCAGCGGCGCCCCCGCCCCTTTCATGACCTTCGAAGGCGCGAACCCGGTTCGTCGCTAACAAGGCAAAGGCCCCGCCGATTGTGCGGCGGAGCCTCTCTTTATGCCTGGTCGGGACGCAGAACGGCCTCGACATCGGCCTGCGCCGATCCCCGCCTCGTCGGGATGATCGGCCTATTCGGGCCGGATCGCGGTCACTTCGGATTCGCGACCGCGCACGGTCACGTCGAACTGGACGCGCTCGCCGACCTTGGCCTTCTCCATCACGGCCGGGGCCGCCTTGAAGCTCATGGTCATGGCGGGCCAGTCGACGCCCGGGATCGGACCGTGATCGATCGTGACCGAGCCCGTCGTCGCATCGACCTTGGTGATCACGCCCGTTCCGACGCCCGACTTGACGGTTTCGGCCGGCGCCATGGGCGTGGCGGCCATGTCGCCGGCGGTCGCCGGAGCGGCGGCCGGCACCTCGACCGGCGCGGGTTCCGTTTTCTGGTTGCAGGCTGCGAGGCTGACGGCCAGGCCGGCCGAGAGAATGAGGGCGTGTTTCATTTGGGTTCTCCAGGGTTGAACGTGGGGGATGGAAGCTTTCGACGGCGAAGCAGGAGGTATCCGGCCGGGATCACCAGCATGGACAGCAGGGGCGCGGTCAGCATGCCGCCGATGACCGGCGCGGCGATGCGGCTCATGATTTCCGATCCGGCGCCGTGACCGATCAGGATCGGCAACAGGCCGGCGATGATGACGGCGACCGTCATGGCCTTGGGTCTCACCCGAAGCAAGGCTCCCTCCCGGACCGCCGCCTCCACCTGATTGCGATCGGGGCTCGGCCCCCGATCCCTCAGCGCCTGCTTGAGGTAGATCAGCATGACCACGCCGAACTCGGCAGAAAGGCCGGCCAGGGCGATGAAGCCGACGCCGGTCGCCACCGACTGGTGATAGCCCAGCAGGTAGAGCATCCAGATTCCGCCGGTCAGGGCGAAGGGCAAGGAGGCCATGATCAGCAGCGCCTCGTCGAAACGACCGAAGGTCAGATACAGCAGGATGAAGATGATCACGAGCGTGGCAGGGGCCACGATCTTGAGGCGGTTCGCCGCCCGCTCCAGATATTCGTACTGTCCCGAATAGGCGATTGTGACACCCGGGTTCAGACGCACGTCCCGGGCCACAGCTCTTTTCAGATCGGCGACGACGGAGGCCAGGTCGCGCCCCCGCACATCGACATAGACCCAGGTCGAGGGGCGGCCGTTCTCGGACTTCAGCATGGGCGGTCCGTCGGCGATCTCGAGTTTCGCCACTGTGCCCAGGGTGATCTGCTGGCCTGACGGCGTCAGGATCGGCAGCGCTCTCAGTTGCTCGAGATCGTCGCGCAGTTCGCGCGGGTAGCGCACATTGATCGGATAGCGGGCCAGGCCTTCGACCGTCTGGCCGATCGTCTCGCCGCCGATGGCGCCGGACACGATCGACTGAACGTCGGCGATGTTCAGCCCGTATCGGCCCGCCGCCTGCCGATCGATGTCGACATCGACATAGCGCCCGCCGGTCAGACGCTCGGCCAGGGCCGAAGTCACCCCCGGCACGGTCTGGGCGACCTTCGCCACCTCGCCGCCGATACGGTCGATCTCGGCAAGGTCGGCCCCGGAGACCTTGACCCCGATCGGGCTCTTGATCCCGGTCGCCAGCATGTCGATGCGGTTGCGGATCGGAGACACCCAGAGATTGGCCAGGCCCGGCGCCCGCACGACGCGGTCCAGCTCCTCGACCAGTTTCTCCGGCGTCATGCCCGGCCGCCACTGATCGCGCGGCTTGAACTGGATCGTGGTCTCGAACATCTCCAGCGGCGCAGCATCAGTCGCCGTCTCGGCCCGCCCCGCCTTGCCGAACACGGTCGCGACCTCGGGCACGGAACGGATCATCCGGTCCGTCTGCTGCAAAAGTTCGGCGGCCTTGGCGGTCGACAGGCCCGGCAGGGCCGAGGGCATATACAGCAGGTCGCCCTCGTCCATGGGGGGCATGAACTCCCCGCCCAGCTGGCTCAGGGGCCAGGCGGTGGTGGCGAAGGCCAGGGCCGCGATGGCCAGGGTGG
>DAIOID010000002.1:26250-60497 GCA_036744355.1 Brevundimonas sp. | reverse complement strand
GCGCCTCGCTGCTGGAGGGACGTGCGTCGTGTCGGGACGGGTCTGGAATTGAAACCTGATCCGTAGAAACCCGACGTTTACGTCAACGTCAAGTAACAAGGCGCGTGAGGTCTTGTGCGAACGTTTCTCATTTTTGGGGGCCTTGGGAACGACTGTGCGGCGGGCTGTCTTCCTAGGGACCATCAACCGGGAGAACCGCCGTGACCCAGACCTATGAAGAGATGGACGCCGTCGCCATGCTGAAGGCCGATCACCGCAAGGTGGAGGAGATCTTCGCCAGTTTCGAGAAGGCGCGCGGCAAGGAGCGCAAGAAGACCCTGGCCGAGCAGGCCTGCCTGGAACTGAAGGTCCACACCATCATCGAGGAAGAGATCTTCTATCCGGCCTGTCGCGGGCAGATCGAAGGCGACATGCTGGACGAGGCCTATGTCGAGCATGACGCCGCCAAGGTCCTGATCAACGACATCGAGGCCGGCGGCCCCCACGAGGCCTTCTACGACGCCAAGGTCAAGGTGCTGTCGGAAATGATCGAGCACCATGTGAAGGAGGAGGAGATGCGCTCCGAGGGCCTGTTCAGTCAGGCGCGCGCGGCGGGCCTGGACATGGACGCCCTGGCCGACAAGATGCGGGAACGCAAAAAGAGCGCCATGGCCCAGCTGAAGGGCCACCCCGAGATCCTGGCTGAGACCCATACCTTCCAAGGCGATGACAAGGCCTTCGCCCTAGCCGACGAACCGATGACGCGTGAACGCGCGCCCTCGACCATGGAGATGCGGGAGGCGCGTTGACCTCCCGCAAACCCTGAAGCCTATCGAGAGACGGCGAGCCTGACCAGCTTGCCGTCTTCTTCGTCGGTGACGACCCAGACCGCCCCGTCGGCGGCCACCGCCACGTCGCGAATGCGCGCGTTCAGGTCGGTCAGCAGACGCTCCTCGCCGACGACGCGGTTGTTCTCGATCACCAGCCGCGCCAGTTGCTTGCCGCCCAGGCCCGTGACCAGCAGGTCGCCGTTCCAGCCGGGGAACATGGCGCCGCTGTAGAAGGTCATGCCGCCCGGGGCGATGACCGGATCCCAGTAATAGACCGGCTGTTCCGTGCCTTGCTTCACCGTGACGGCGTCGGGGATGGCCTGGCCGTTGTATTCGATGCCGTAGGCGACGCCCGGCCAGCCGTAGTTCTTGCCGGCCTGATCCAGATTGATCTCGTCGCCGCCGCGCGTGCCGTGCTCGACGGTCCAGATCGCGCCCGTGCCGGGCTGAACGGCGATGCCCTGCATGTTGCGGTGGCCCAGGGACCAGATCTCGGGTCGCGCGCCCTCGCGCCCGACGAAGGGGTTGTCGGCGGGCGCGCCGCCGTCGGCGTTGATGCGGATGGTCTTGCCCATGTGCGAGCCCAGGTCCTGGGCCTGGGGCCGCATCGGCTTGTCGGAACGCTCGCCGAGCGTGATGAACAGCTTGCCGTCCGGCGCAAAGGCCAGCGAGGAGCCGAAATGCTTGTCGCCGTCATAGGTGGGCAGGGCGCGGAAGACGACCTGGACGTTCTCGACCCTGGTCAGGTCGTCCGACAGGCGGCCTCGCGCCACGGCGGTGCCGTTGCCGCCCTCCCGCGGCTCGGCGTAGGACCAATAGACCATGCGGTCCTGATCGAACGTCGGCCCGACAATGACGTCCAGCAGCCCGCCTTGGCCGCGCGCATCGACGGGGGGCAGGCCCGCGATCGGCTCGCCGATCCGCCCTTCGGCGCTCACCACCCGCATCCGGCCCGGCCGCTCGGTCACCAGCCACTGGCCGTCCGGCAGCAGGGCCAGGCCCCAGGGGTGGACCAGGCCGGTCGCCACGACGCTGTGGCTCAACGCGGCCTGGGTGCGCACGCCGGGCGCGCGCGTCTGGCCCTCGAAGGCGGGCTTCTGATCGGGGTTGTTGGCCGGGCGGGTCTCTACGGGTGCGCCGGGGGCGGCGGGCGCATCCTGACCATTGGCTCCGCAGGCGGCGGCGAGAACAAGAAGCGAGGCGGACGCGGCGAGGACGATCGGACGCATGGAGCTCTCCTGAACAGCAGATGTCGCCATCCAGAATGAAGCCTCGCCCTTCCCAGCGCGAGCCGAAACCGCCCGCGACCGATCGTCCCGCACGATTTCCCTGCTGAAGCGGCTTGAACCCGGCGAAAGGCGGCGATATACGCACGCCTCTCGCGCCTCCGGTCGGTCACGGCCTTGCGCGAAGTCCCGTAAGGGGTTGGGTAGCTCAGATGGTTAGAGCGGTGGATTCATAACCCACAGGTCGGCGGTTCGATCCCGCCTCCAACCACCACGG
Organism: Brevundimonas sp.; assembly: GCA_036744355.1. GTDB lineage: Bacteria > Pseudomonadota > Alphaproteobacteria > Caulobacterales > Caulobacteraceae > Brevundimonas. Next base: position 58,185 of record DAIOID010000002.1, on the reverse strand, counting down.
ATTTCCGCCAGTGGATCAAGTCACGAGTGCCGAGCGCTTGTCGCTGCACGCAGATTGAAACCGGCGGCGGGGCTGTCCGTTATGCCAACATGTCTTTGGTGCTGCTCATCATCGGAGCCTTGATCCTGGCGGTCGTTCTCACGGGGATCGACTGGGCGCTGGCGATGGATCGAAGGCGGGGGCCGGATCGTGACCTCGACGGCGAACCGGACGAGACCGATGGGGAAACCGGGCTATAGCGCGGGCGCTCAAGACTGGGGTATGCGCGTCGCGCCTCCGGTGATCTTGCACAGATAGTCGATCTGGGCGCGACCGGTGGCGGCGCCGCTGGGCGTCAGGATGCCCCCTCGCGCCGTGCAGTCGGCCTCAAGCTTATCGAGATCCTCCTGATAGGTCGACAGGGGCTGGCCGGTCGCGCAGCCGCCGAGCGTGAGTGCAAGCGGGGCGACAAAGGCGGCGAGAGCAAGGAAGGCGCGCATGAGGAGGTCTCCTGACGACTGGCGGTCTAACGGCGAGCTACGGGCGGACGTTCCGCCAGCCGCGCTCGGGAAGCAAGGCAAGCTTCAAAGCGTCAGCACGCCCAGGTGCTCCAGCAGGATCTTGAGGCCGAGCGCGATCAGGGCGACGCCGCCGACCAGTTCGACGATCTTGCCCAGTCGCGTGCCTACCGCCTTGCCGATCAGCAGGCCGAGGGTGGCCAGGGCGAAGGTGGTGGCCCCGATGCTGGCGGCGATCAGCCAGATGTTCTCGCCCAGCAGGGCCAGGCCGACGCCGACGGCGCCCGCGTCGATGCTGGTGCCGACGGCGGTGGCCACCAAGGCGATCAGGCCGCGCGACACGGCCTTCTTGGCCTCGGCGGCTTCCTCGTTCTCGTCCTCGGGCTTCAGCGCCTCCCAGATCATCTTGCCGCCGACCGCGCCCAGCAGGCCGAAGGCGATCCAGTGGTCGATGGCGGCGACGAAGGCGGCGGCGGCGACGCCCAGGGCGAAGCCGATTAGGGGGGTGATGGCCTCGATCACGCCGAACACCAGACCCGAGCGCAGGGCTTGCGGCACGGTGGGGCGATGCTGCGCGCCCCGGCCGATGGCGGCGGCGAAGGCGTCGGCGGACATGCTCAGCGACAGGATGACGATGGCGACAGGGGTCATGGCGGAATTCTCACAAGCCGGGCGCGTGACAGCACGTCCGGGCGCAGGCCGGCTCGGCCCCCGGATCGTGCTGGTCTCGCTAGGCGGATGTGATCCGCTGATCGCGCCATGCCTCCTGCGGAGGCAAGTGTGTTGACGCGATCCCGACTGATGGTCGTCGGAAGCTACTCCCCAACGGGGCGGGCTTTAGCCGCCGGGGCGTCGGGGATCAACCGTTTGACGCTAGGTCAGACTGTTTTCCGGGGCGCACAAATGCGGCTCAATTGGGCAAAGGCGACAAGAGGCCCCATCTGTGCTAAACGCCCCGGCTTCACCCCCGCCGCAGGATATTCAGCCTTGAGCATCACGCTCGACCTTTCGCGTGCTTCCGCCGCAGCTAAAGCCCCCGTCAACCTGTCCGGTCTGACGCGCCAGGGCCTGCGCAATGCGTTGATCGAAGCGAAGATCTGCCCGCCCGAGAAGGCCAAGATGCGCGCCTCGCAGGTCTGGCGCTGGATCCACCACTACGGCGTCACCGACTTCGCCCTGATGAGCGACATCGGCAAGGAGACCCGCGCGGCCTTAGGTGAGGCCTTCACCCTGGCCCGTCCCGAGATCGTCGAGCGGCAGGTGTCCAAGGACGGCACCCGCAAGTACCTGATCCGCACCGCCCCGGGCATCGAGGTCGAGGCCGTCTATATTCCCGACGTGGGCCGGGCCGGCGCCCTTTGCGTCTCGTCCCAGGTCGGCTGCACCCTGAACTGCACCTTCTGCCACACCGGCACGCAGAAGCTGGTCCGCAACCTGACCACCGCCGAGATCGTGGCCCAGGTCCAGGTGGCGCGCGACGACCTGGGGGAATGGCCGTCGCCGAAGGAAGACCGCCAGCTGACGAACATCGTCTTCATGGGCATGGGCGAGCCGCTTTACAATCTGGACAACGTCGCCGACGCCATCGACATCATCTCGGACAACGAGGGCATCGCCCTGTCGCGGCGCCGGATCACCGTCTCGACCTCGGGCGTGGTGCCGCAGCTGCAGGCCCTGGGCGACCGGACGGCGGCCATGCTGGCGATCAGCCTGCACGCCACCAATGATCCCCTACGCGACAAGCTGGTGCCGCTGAACAAGAAGTATCCGCTGGAACAGCTGATGGCCGCCATCCGCGCCTATCCGGGCCTGGCCAACACCCGCCGGGTGACGTTCGAGTATGTGATGCTGAAGGGCGTCAACGACAGCCCTGACGAGGCCCGCGCCTTGGTCAAGCTGATCGAGGGCATCCCCTCCAAGGTCAACTTGATCCCGTTCAATCCCTGGCCCGGCACCGACTACGAGTGCTCGGACTGGAAGACCATCGAACGCTTCGCCGCCATCCTGAACAAGGCCGGCTACGCCTCGCCCATCCGCACCCCGCGCGGCCGCGACATCCTGGCCGCCTGCGGCCAGCTGAAGTCCGAGAGCGAGAAGCAGAGGGCCTCGGCGCGGCTCAAGGTCGAGCGTGAGGCGGACGTTGAGACGACCGACGCGGCGGCATGATGGCGTCGTCTGGCTAACGCCGTTTTCCTGAACGGGTGTGGCTCCGGCGCCCTTGCGGAAGGGGCGGGGGATCGGGCAAGGCTTGTTTTGCTTTCGTTCCGTTTTCAGCAGGGGGCTGCGGGCTCGCACAACATGGACGCGTCGTCTTTGCCCAGCGTGCTGTCGAGTCCCGAGGTTCAGGCCTTCGCCACCGGCTTTCCGATCCTGGTCCTGCATCTGGTCGTGACCTTCGGCCTGCTGGCGATCGGGGCGACGGTCTATGCCCTGCTGACGCCGTGGCGCGAGGTGGCGCTGATCCGTCAGGGCAATCCGGCCGCCGCCGTGGCCTTCTCCGGGGTGCTGGTCGGGCTGGCCATTCCGCTGGCCGTCTCCCTGTCGATCTCGACCTCGATCCGCGACATCGCCATCTGGGGCGTGGCGACGGTGGTGCTGCAACTGCTGGCCTTCCGCGTCGTCGACCTGCTGCTGACCGGCCTGCCGCAGCGCATCGAGAAGGGCGAGGTCGCCGCCGCCGTGGTGCTGGCGGGCGCCAAGCTGGCCACGGCCCTGATCCTGGCCGCCGCCCTGACGGGCTGAGGGCGGCGCCGTGATGGGCTTTCCGCGTCTTCCTGACTGGACCATCTATGCGGCGGTGGTCGGCGCCTTGCTGATCGTGTCGCTGGGCCGACGCGAAAAGGCCGACGCCCCGCACCTGCCCGAGGACGACGAGGCCCACGGCCCGCTGCTGGGACCGGTGACGCCGTTCGATCCCTCCGTCACCGTCTTCGCCCCCGAGGAGCCCGAACAACCCTCCTCCGGCACCGCCTTCTCCATCGCCGGCGACGGACGCTGGGTCACGGCCCGGCACGTGGTCGAGGGCTGCCGCCGCCCGGCCCTGGTGATCGGCGGCGGACGCGCCCTGGCCGCCGACGTGCGGCTGGCCGAGCGCGCCGACGTGGCCCTGCTGCTGACTGAGGGCGGCCCGCCCGCCCTGCCGGTCGCCACCCAGGCGGCGCTGCGCAAGGGCCAGCGCGCCTTCCATCCAGGCTTCCCGCAAGGCCATCCGGGCGAGGTGGCCTCACGCCTGCTGGGCCGTGAAACACTGAAGGTTCGGGGGCGGGGCGAACGCGACGAGCCGGTCCTGGCCTGGGCCGAGGCCGGACGCACCAAGGGGCTGAAAGGGACGCTGTCAGGCCTGTCAGGCGCGCCGGTGCTGGACGGGCGAGGCCGGGTGCTGGGCGTGACCATCGCCGAGGCGCCGCGCCGGGGCCTAATCTACACCACAGCGCCGGACACCTTCGTCCCCGCCATCCGCGGCGAACAGCGCGCCGACGAAAAGGCCCTGGGCGAGGCGGTGACGACCGAAAACTACGGCAAGGTCGCGGACCGCCTGCGCCGCGATTTGCGCGTGGCGCAGGTGGTCTGCCTGACGGCATAAGGCCTTTCTCGATTCTCCCCTGCGTTGCGGGGGAGGGGGACCATGCGCAGCATGGTGGAGGGGGCGGCTTGGGGCCGCGGCGTTTGTTCAATCAAGCGCGGTGAGAAGGTTCGCCCCCTCCACCGCTGCGCGGTCCCCCTCCCCCGTCGCGATGCGACAGGGGAGGAGAGAGGCAACCCTACTTCAGCGTGGCGCTGTTCAGGTTCAGGTCGGTCAGGGGAATGACCTCGACGTTCGGGTATTTGGCCCGCAGGGCGCCGATGAACTTGGAGGCGTCGCCGACGATGACCAGGCTGGCGCGGTCGGTGGGAAGGTGTTCGGCGAAGGCGGCCTCGACCTGTTGCGGGGTGACCGAGCGCACCTTGCCGGCATAGTCGGCCAGATCGCTCATCGGCAGGTCATAGACGGCCAGGTTGGCGACCAGGCCGCCCAGGCCGTCCACCGTCTCCAGCGAGCGGCCGAAGCCGCCGATCAGCGCAGCGCGGCGCGGGGCCAGTTCGGCCTCGGTGGCCGGGGCGCTCCCCAGCTTGCCGACCTCAGCCAGGATCAGGTCGGCCACCTCGGTCGCCGTCTCGTTCTTGGTCTGGGTCGAGGCGGTGAAGACGCCGACGTCCTGCTGGGCGCCGACCGAGGAGCGGGCGCCGTAGCTGAGGCCGCGCTTGATGCGGATTTCCTGATTGAGACGCGATGAGAAGCCGCCGCCCAGCAGGGTGTTGCCGAGCGTCAGCGGGAAGTAGTCGGCGTCGGTGCGCTTGATGCCGCGGATGGCGGCGGTGACGGCGGCCTGACCGGCACCCGGCTGGTCGATGACCACGATGCGCGGGGGCAGGATCGAACCGGCCTTGGCGACGGGGGCAGGGGCGGCGGACGACGGGTCGCGCCAGTCGCCAAACGCCGCCTGCGCCAGTTCACGCGCTTCGGCCGGCGTGACAGCGCCCGAGAAGACGATGGTGGCCTGGGACGGGCGATAGCGGGCGGCGTGGAAGGCGGCCACGTCCTCGCGGGTGATGGCCGGGACGCTGGTCAGGGTGCCGCCGCCGGGCGCGCCGTAGGGGGCGTCGCCGTAGATGACGCGGCCGACCGACTGGGCGGCGATGGAGCCGGGCTGGCTGAGGGCCACGCGCAGGCCGTCCAGGGTCTGCGACTGCTGGCGCTCCAGCTCCTCGGCGGCGAAGGCCGGGTTGCGCACCAGATCGGCCATCAGGGCCAGCGAGCGGCCGAACACGTCCTTGGGCGCATTGGCGTAGACATTGGTGAAGTCCGCGCCGGAGCCCGCGCCGATGTTGGCGCCCAGTTGTTCGATGGCGGTGGCGATTTCGGGCGCCGATTTCGTCGTCGTGCCCTGGGTCAGCAGGCTGGCGGTCATGGAGGCGACGCCAGGCTTGCCCGCCGGATCATTGGCCGAACCGGCGTTGAAGTTCAGGCGGGCCGAGACCAGAGGCAGGCCGTCGGTCGGGGCGACCAGAACCCGCATGCCGTTGTCGAGGCGGAAGTCGGCCACGGCAGGGGTGGCGGGGGCCACCTCGGCGCCGGGCTGCGGCAGGCGGGCGCGCTCGGCTTCCGGCAACAGGACGGCGACCGGACCGGCGGGGGCCAGTTCGGCCACGGTGACGGGGGCGTCGACGTTCATCTTCTGCACACTGGCCGGGTGTTCGTCGTCGGCGGGCAGGTAGTTGATGGTGATCTGGCGCTGCGGCGTCAGATAGCGGCGGGCCACGCGCTGCACGTCGGCGGCGGTCACGGCCTGGATCTCGGCGATCTCGCGGTCGGCGGCGGCGGCGTCGCCGGTCATGATCAGAGCCATGCCGAGGGTGGTGGCGCGGTCGTCGATGCTCTCGCGGCCGCGCAGGGCGTTGGCGACCAGTTCGTTCTTGGCCTCGCTCAGTTCGGCGGCGGTGACCGGGGCGTCGCGCAGGCGGGCGATCTCGACCTCCAGCGCCTCCTTGCCCGCCTCGACCGTCTGGCCGTCGGCCATGATGGCGTAGGCGGTCAGGTTGCCGGCCTGCTGAGCGAAGTCGGGGTTGGAGCCGATCGAGGCCGCGATCTGCTTGTCATAGACCAGCGAACGATAGAGGCGGCTCGACTCGCCGGTCGACAGCACCCCGTCCAGCACGGTCAGGGCGGCGCGGTCGGCGTCACGATAGGCCACCGTATTCCAGGCCAGAACCACGGCGGGCAGGGGCACGTTGGGCGCATAATAGGTGGCGGTGCGCGGGCCGGTCGGCTCGGGCTCTTTCACATCATTGACCGGCATGGGCGTGGCCGGGCGTTTCAGCGGGGCGAAGTATTCATTCACCCAGGCGTCCAGCTGGGCCTGATCGAAGTTGCCCGCCACGATCAGCATGGCGTTGTCGGGCCGGTAGTAGGTGGCGTGGAAGCGCAGGACGTCGTCCAGGGTCGAGGCGTTCAGCTCCTCGATCGAGCCGATGCCCGGACGGCGGTAGGGGTGGTCCTGATAGATGGTCTCGGGGGTGAACAGGCCGAACAGGCGGCCATAGGGGCTGGCCAAGATGCGCTGGCGGTACTCCTCCTTCACCACGTCGCGCTCGGAGACGAAGGTCGCCTCATCGACCACCAGCGAGCCCATGCGGTCGGCCTCGGCGAAGAGGATGCGCTGCAGGTGGTTGGCGGGCACCACCTCGCAATAGGCGGTGACGTCGTCGGCGGTGAAGGCGTTGTTCATGCCGCCGACGTCCTCGGTCAGACGGTCGAACGTCTCCGACGGCATGTTCTTGGTGGCCTTGAACAGCAGGTGTTCGAACAGGTGGGCGAAGCCCGAACGGCCCGCCGGATCGTCCTTGGACCCGACGCGGTACCAGACCTGGACCGTGACGTTCGAGGTCGAGGCGTCGCGGGCGGTGTAGACCTCCATGCCGTTGGCCAGCACGCGCTTGTTGAAGCCGAGCGGCGGCACGGTGACTCCGCCCTGTGCGGCGGCGGTTACGGTCGCGGGCGCTGCGCCCTCGGCGAAAGCGGCGGCGGGGAGGCCCAGCAACAGGGCCGAGGCGCAGGCGGTCAGGATCAGGCGGGTTTTCATGGGCGTCAGGTTCCGGTCGCCCCGCAAGCTGCGCCGGGGGCAGGTTGACCGGACCCTATCAGCGTCAAATCCCGCCGCGCACCTTACGGTGCTGTAATGAAGCGCGGCGGGTGCGGCCTCAGGCGGGTTGGTCGAAGACCTGAACCCCGATCTCGCCGTCGGTGGTCAGCCAGGCGCGCTTCATGCCCTGGCTGTTGTAGGGCTGGGCGATGTTGCCGTCGCGGTCGAGCGCGATCAGGCCGCCGTCGCCGCCCAGGCCGCCGATGCGGTCGATGGTCGCCTGTGCGGCCTCGGACAGGCTCTGACCGGCGGCCACGCCGAAGGCGGTGCGGGCGGCGGCGGCGACGCGGATGAAATATTCGCCCTGACCGGTGCAGGAGACGGCGGCGTGGTCGTCGGCCCAGGTGCCGGCGGCGGGGATGGGGGTGTCGCCGACGCGGCCCGGCATCTTGCCGAAGACGCCCGCCGTCGAGGTGGCGGCGGCCAGACGGCCCTGGCTGTCCAGCACGCAGCAGCCGACGGTGCCGTGGCTGAGGCCGCCGGGCGGATGGTTGTCCTCGCCCTTGCCGGCGCGGGTGAACCAGGCCTCTTCGTCGCCGATGGGCTCAAGGCCCTGATCATGGGCGAACAGGGCGGCGCCTTCGCCGGCCAGCATGACGTGGGGTGTGCGGTCCATCACGGCGCGGGCGGCGACGACCGGGTTGCGGAAGCCCTGCAGGGCGGCGACCGCCCCGGCCTTGCCCGAAGCGCCGTCCATCAGGCTGGCGTCCAGCTCATAGGCCCCGGCCAGGTTGGGCGAGGCGCCGCGCCCGGCGACGTAGAGGCCGGAGTCTTCCAGCAGGGTCACGGCCTCGACCGCCACGTCCACGGCCGAGGCGCCGGCGTCCAGCCGCGTCTTCATCGCCTCGACCACCTGGCGCATATGCACGACCTCGGCGTCGTAGTTGCGCTCGCGCCGGGCCCCAGCGCCGCCGTGGAGGATGAGGGCGGTTCGCGCCATGCTTGTCTCCTGAAAGTCTGTTCGGCCTCTTTGCATCGGGCCGCGCGCTGATTAGCGTCGCAATCGTGTCGGCGCCATGGCCCGACGGGGGATCATGGAAGAAACAAGCATGCGCGCAGTCCTGTCCAAGGCCGTCGGCGGCCCTGATAGCCTTGTCGTCGAGGAGGTCATGGACCCCACGCCCAAGCCGGGCGAGGTGGTGATCGAGGTCAAGGCCGTGGGGATCAACTACCCCGACACCCTGATCATCGAGGACAGATACCAGTTCAAGCCGGAACGCCCCTTCTCGCCCGGCGCCGAGGTCGCGGGCGTGGTCGATGCGGTGGGCGAGGGCGTCAAGGGCGTCTTCAAGGGCGACCGCGTCATCGCCGTGCCGGGCTGGGGCGGACTGGCCGAGCGGCTGGCCGTGTCCGCCGCCAGCCTGATCCCCATGCCCGACGGCATGAGCTTCGAGGAAGCCGCCGCCCTGACCATGACCTATGGCACCAGCTATTACGCGTTGAAGGATCGCGCCAACCTGCAGCCGGGCGAGACCCTGCTGGTGCTGGGCGCCGCCGGGGGCGTGGGCGCCGCCGCCGTCGAACTGGGCAAGGCCATGGGCGCGCGCGTCGTCGCCGCCGCCTCGACCAACGACAAGGTGAAGTTCGCCCTGGAGCTGGGGGCCGACAACGGCCTGATCTATCCGTCCGGGCCGATGGACAAGGCCGCGCAGAAGTCGCTGTCGGGCGAACTGAAGCTGGCCACGGGCCGCGACGGCGCCGACGTGGTCTATGACGCGGTCGGCGGCGACTACGCCGAGCCGGCCTTGCGCGCCATGGACTGGAACGGGCGCTATCTGGTGGTCGGCTTCCCGGCCGGGATCCCGTCCCTGCCGCTGAACCTGACCCTGCTGAAGTCGGTCTCGGTGATCGGGGTCTTCTGGGGCGCGGCGGTGGCGCGCGATCCCAAGGCTCACGCCGCCAACATGGCCGAGCTGATGCAACTGTGGAAAGACGGCAAGATCAAGCCGCGCGTCAGCCGCACCTATCCGCTGGAAGACGCCCACGACGCCATCAAGGCCTTGGGCGACCGGACGGCCATGGGCAAGATCGTGGTCGTGACCGAGGGATGAGCCTGCTGACGCTGGCGGCGGCCGAAGACGACATCGACGCCGCAGCCCGGCGTCTGACGGCAACGGGGCGCACCCGTGTGCCGGGGCTGCTCGGCGAGGGGTCTGAACGGCTGCACGCCCTGCTGGCCGAACCGGCGCACGACTGGTCGCGGGCGATCCGCAATCCGTTCGACATCGATGTCCCGGCCGCCGCCTTTGACGCCCAGTCGGACGCGGACCGGCAGGCGGCGATGGCGCGCATCCACGCCGAGGCGACCGACGGCTTTCACTTCATCTACGATCGGCTTCTGATCCGCCGGAGGGGCGTCGGCGCCGAGCAGACGCCCGCCCTGCTGAGCGCCGCATCAGACCTGTTCAACAGCGAGGGCTTTCTGAGCTTCGCGCGGCGGCTGACGGGCGATAACCGCATCGTCTTCGCCGACGGTCAGGCGACCCGCTATCTGCCGGGGCATTTCCTCAACCGGCATACCGACGCCAACGAGGCCTCGGGGCGGCTCTACGCCTATGTGCTGAACCTGACGCCGCGCTGGCGGGCGGAGTGGGGCGGTCAGCTGCAGTTCCTCGACGCTGACGGCGAGGTGACGGAAAGCCTGATCCCGGTCTTTGACGCCCTGAACGTCTTTCGGGTGCCGCAGTCACATGCGGTCTCGGTGGTGGCGCCCTTTGCGGGGGCGCCACGCTATTCAATCACCGGCTGGTGGCGGTCGCAGGCGCCGGCCTAATCGGCGGCGTCGCGGACCTTTTTCAGCGCCGCCTCGGCCTGGTCGTGGTGCCTGCGCTTCACATGGGCGCCCAGCGTCGCCAGGACGGCGGCGATCACCGCGGCGTCGTCGGTGAAGCCGATTCCGGCGAAGAGGTCGGGGATGGCGTCGACCGGCATGACGAAATAGGCCAGCGCCCCCAGGATGATCCCCTTGGCCGCCATCGGGGTCTGCGGGTCCTGGGTGGCGTACCAGGCAGCCAGGGCTTGGCCCGCGAAGGGAATGCGCGAGGCGGTGCTTCGAATCTTGGGCCAGAAGCCCTTGCGGACACGCATTTCGTTGACCCTCTGCACTGTCGGGACCAAGGCCTTTTCAGGATCGATCGCGTCAGTCGCGGAAGCAGGTTTGGCTTTGGCGGTCATGGCCGCTAAATCCTCGCGCAAGCACTCGGTTCACAGGAATATAGGGACGATCTTCATGAAACTCGACGGTTCGATTGCGGCGGTGGTGACGGGCGGGGCCTCGGGCCTCGGCGAAGGCACGGCGCGGGCGCTGGCGGCCAAGGGCGTCAAGGTCGCCCTGTTCGACCTGAACGAGGAACGCGGCGAGGAGATCGCCAGGGAGATCGGCGGCGTCTTCTGCAAGGTGGACGTGACCTCGGACGAGAGCGTCGCCGCCGGCTTCGTCAAGGCCCGCGCCGCCCACGGTCAGGAGCGTCTGACCGTCAACTGCGCCGGCATCGCCACGGGCCAGAAGACCGTCAGCCGCAAGCGCGACACCGGCGAGGTCCGCGCCCACGACATGGCCTCGTTCGAGCGCACCGTCACGATCAACCTGTTCGGCACCTTCCGCGTCCTGTCGCAGTCGGCCCTGGGCATGGTCCAGGCCGAGCCGATGGCCGACGGGGAGCGCGGCCTGATCATCAACACCGCCAGCGTCGCGGCCCAGGACGGCCAGATCGGCCAGGCCGCCTATTCGGCATCCAAGGGCGGCGTCTACGCCATGACCCTGCCGGTCGCGCGCGATCTGGCCCAGGACGGAGTGCGGGTGAACACCATCCTGCCCGGCATCATGTGGACGCCGATGATGGCCGGCATGGACCAGAAGGTTCAGGACAGCCTGGCCGCCGCCATTCCCTTCCCCAGCCGTCTCGGCACCCCGGCCGACTACGCCTCGCTGGCCCTGCATCTGGCCGAGAACGTCTACATCAACGGCGAGTGCATCCGTCTGGACGGGGCCATCAGGCTGGCGCCGCGCTGATCCTCAGCGCGGCTGAGGCCGCTATCGCTCGCTGCGCGGCGGCGCGCTGCTTGAGCGGGTTGGTGCGGAACGATCATCCGTAGCGGTCATTTTGAACGGCCCTCGCAGCCTTCCTTTCGGGGATGTTGCGGGGGCCGCTTGCGTTTGAAATTTCAGGGCTATTCGAAAAAATGCAGCGGAAAAGCGGAAAATGAAAAAAGGGGGTTGCGCGTTCTGAGAAGGGTCGGCTAAAAGCCCCTCCTCGACGGGGCGCAGCACACTGTTCCCTACGGAGTGCGGGCGTAGCTCAGGGGTAGAGCACAACCTTGCCAAGGTTGGGGTCGGGCGTTCGAATCGCCTCGCCCGCTCCATGTCGAGACCGGGACACGGGGTCCGATCGCAAGATCGGGCCCCGTTTCGCGTTTCAGGCCCCTCGCATCGAAACGTTCAGTTTCCAGACGGTTTGTCGCCGGATGGTCGGCAAATCGGCGAATCCTCTTCGCGAAACCGTCGCGGCCCCGTCGCCGCACGCCGCTAGCGAGCGCCCTCGACAACCTCAGCCTGATCGCAGGCCGGTTTCATCGGGGAACAAGACAAATGAAGCTGGGTCTTCTGCTGGGCGCCGCCGTCGCCCCTCTCGCCATCGCGGGCGCGGTCAGCGCCGAGGAAACCGTCCGCGCGCCGGACTATAACGACGGTCCGGTCACGGCCCTGTCCGAGGTCATCGTCACCGGCCAGCCGGTGCTGCGCAACCGCACGGACGACGTGGTTCCGACCCTCTCCTACGATCTGGAGTACTTCCAGCGCTTCGAGCCGCTGACCGCCGGCGACGCCCTGAAGCGCGTGCCCTCGGTCGCCTTCCTGTCGGACGTGCTGGAATACGACGGCGTGCGCCTGCGCGGCCTGGACTCGGGCTACACCCAGATCCTGATCAACGGCGAGCGTGTTCCGGGCGCGGGCGTCGATCGTTCCTTCTTCGTCGACCGCATTCCCGCCGAGCTGATCGAGCGGGTCGAGGTGGTGCGTTCGTCGTCGGCCAACCGTTCGGGCGACGCGGTGGCCGGCGCCGTCAACATCGTGCTGCGCGACGCCCTGTCGCTGGACGGCGGCTATGTTCGCGCCGGCGCCCTGATGTTCGACGACAGCGAGTACGGTCAGTGGGGCAAGACCCTGGGCGCCGTCTGGGGCGGCCAGGTCGGGCCGGGGCGTCTGCTGGTGGGCGCCAATATTCAGGATCGCCGCAATCCCAAGTTCAAGTTCAGCCAGCGCTTTGACGAGCCGAACGGCACGCTCGACAACGTCGAGGTCCAGACCGACGTGCGCGACGGCACCGACTATTCGTTCAACGCCGCCTATCAGGTGGACGTGGCCGGCGGCGAGCTGGCCCTGTCGGGCCTGTTCGTGCGCACCGACCGCTTCCAGGACGAGGACTCGCGGGAATACCGCGACGGCGTCCAGAACCAGGCCAACCTGCTGTCGGTCAACGACAACGACCTGGACATCCTGACCGACAACCTGTCGCTGGACGCGCGCTACAGCCGCGACATGTTCGGCGGCAAGACCAAGATCAAGCTCGGCTACGCCATGATCGACGACGATCAGTACGAGTTCGAGAACGAGTCGGAATACCTGCGCGACGGCACGCCCTATCCCGACGAGGACCGCTTCACCGCCGACGCGACGGACGTCCGCATCAAGGACGAGGAATGGTCGGGCGCGGTCGAGCACAAGCGCGACCTGAACGGCCTGAGCCTGGACTTCGGCGTCCAGTGGGCGATGAAGGAACGCGACAGCCTGATCCTTGAGGCCCCGCGCATCCGCTTCAACGTGCCGAACGCGCCGGGCGTGCGCCCCGTCGTGCCGCCCTTCGGCGCCTTCGAAGCCGTGCCCGGCGGCGACAGCCTGATCGATGAAACCCGTATCGACCCCTATGTCATGCTGTCGGGCGACCGCGGCGCGCTGAAGTGGGAGGCGGGCCTGCGCTATGAGACGACCGACGTCACCATCACCGACGAGACGGCTGAAGCCGCTGCCGACCGGGTGACCGAGGTCGACTACGGCTTCCTGCTGCCCTCGGCCAGCCTGCGTTATCGCCTGAACGACACCGACCGGTTGATCGTCTCGGCGGCGCGCACGGTGCGCCGTCCCAGCTTTGATCGTTTGTCGCCCGCCCTGCTGGAAGAAGAGTTCGGCGACAGCGACTTCATCGGCAACCCGAACCTGAAGCCGGAATCGGCCTGGGGCGTGGATGTCGGCTTCGAGCGCCAGCTGGGTCGTCGCGGCGTGGTCGGGATCAACGCCTTCTACCGCTCGATCTCGGACCTGGTGGAAGAGGTCAACACCGGGCTGCCGGGCAGCGCCGATGACGAGGACACGCCGGAGATCGAGGCCTTCCTCTACACTGTCGGCAACGTCGGCGACGGCAAGGTCTGGGGCATTGAGTTCGACTTGTCGACGCCGCTGGACTTCATCGGCATGGAGACGACCGGCGTCTTCCTCAACTACTCGTGGCTGGACAGCGAGGTCGAGGACTTCATGGGCACGCGCCGCTTCAACAGCCAGTCGGACTATGTGCTGAACTTCGGCTTCACCCACGACATTCCGACCTGGGGCGCGGCCTTGGGCGCCACCTATCGCAAGCAGGGCGAGGCCGCGGCCCGCGTCCTGGCCGAAGAGGTCCGCACCGCCTACGGCGCCGACCTGGAGGTCTTCCTCGAGAAGCGCGTGGCCAGCAATGTCGTGGTGCGCCTGACCGGCTCCAACCTGCTGAACGCCTCCAAGGACGAGGTGTTCGACAAGTTCGGCAGCGTCCAGGACCAGATCGACCGCTCCTATGACGAGTATGAGCTGGAAACCGAAAAGGGCGGCCCGGTCTATCAGCTGGTGGCCCGCGTCGCCTTCTGAGGCGGCTGAAATCCTTGCGACAGGGCCGGGCGGCGACGCCCGGCCCTTCTGCATTTCAGCGTCGGGGCGACTTTGGCTTTCGTCGGCATGGCCCCCGCAAGGATCAGGGCCTATATGGAGCCTGGCGGTTGACCCCGCCGGGGTCGGCGCTAGTGTCCGCGCCGCTCCTTCCCAGCGCCAGACCGATCAGAGGAATTCCATGGCCGACGCCGCTCCCCAGACCTACGACGTAGTGATCATCGGCGGCGGGCCGGGCGGTTACAACGCCGCCATTCGCGCCGGCCAGCTGGGTCTGAAGGTCGCCATCATCGAAATGCGCGCCACGCTGGGCGGCACCTGCCTGAACGTCGGCTGCATGCCGTCCAAGGCCCTGCTGCACGCCTCGGAGCTGTATGAGGCCGCAAACACCGAATTCGCCGGCATCGGCATCGAGGTGAAGCCCAAGCTGAACCTAGGCCAGATGCACAAGGCCAAGGACGACAGCGTCGAAGCCCTGACCAAGGGCATCGAGTTCCTGATGAAGAAGAACAAGGTCGTCTGGCTGAAGGGCCGCGGCCGTATCGCCGGACCGAACAAGGTCGAGGTCGAAGCCGCCGACGGTTCGAAGACCACCTATGACGCCAAGAACATCGTCATCGCTACCGGCTCCGAGCCGACCCCCCTGCCGGGCGTCGCCTTCGAGGACGGCAAGGTCATCGACTCGACCGGCGCCCTCTTCCTGCCCAAGGTGCCCAAGAACCTGATCGTCATTGGCGCAGGCGTCATCGGCCTGGAGCTGGGTTCGGTCTGGCGCCGTCTGGGCGCGCAGGTCACGGTCGTCGAGTTCCTCGACAAGGTCGGCGCCGGCATGGATGCCGAGGTCGCCACCGCCTTCCAGCGCGGCTTGACCAAGCAGGGCATGACCTTCCGCATGGGCACGAAGGTGACCGGTGCGACCTCGACCAAGGACGGTGTCGAGCTGACGATCGAGCCTTCGGCCGGCGGCGCGGCTGAAACCCTCAAGGGCGATGTGGTTCTGGTGGCCATCGGCCGTCGTCCCTACACCGCCGGTCTGGGCCTGGAGACGGTCGGCATCGAGACTGACAAGCGCGGCGTCATCCCCAATGATCACTTCAAGACCACGGCGCCGGGCGTCTGGGTCATCGGCGACGTCACCTATGGCCCGATGCTGGCGCACAAGGCCGAGGAAGACGGCGTGGCCGTCATCGAGCTGATCGCGGGCAAGGCCGGTCACGTCGACTACGACCTGGTCCCCAGCGTCATCTACACCGGCCCGGAAGTGGCCTGGGTCGGCAAGAACGAAGAGCAGCTGAAGGCCGCGGGCGTCGCCTTCAAGAAGGGCAAGTTCCCCTTCGCCGCCAACAGCCGCGCCAAGATCAACCACGAGACCGAGGGCTTCGTGAAGATCCTGGCTGACGCTGCGACCGACAAGGTCCTGGGCGTCCACATCTATGGCCCCTCGGCCGGCGAACTGATCGGCGAGGCCTGCATCGCCATGGCCTTCGGCGGCTCGTCGGAAGACATCGCCCGCACCTGCCACTCGCACCCGACCCGCTCGGAAGCCGTCCGCCAGGCGGCCATGGCCGTCGAAGGCTGGGCCATGCAGGCCTAAACTTCGGCCTTCAGCCCGAACGCGTCACGGCGCGCTCCGCAAGGGGCGCGCCGTTTTCGTGTTGGACGGCCTCAAAGCGGTCGCAGCCAAGGCCCGCCCCCTGACGCTCAGAGCAGCGCGAAGCCGACGCCGCTTGCGGCGGTGAGCAGCACGACAATCCAGGGCGGGCACTTCCACGCCGTGAGAAGGGTGAAGCCGATGAGCGCCACGACAAGGTCGCTGGGGCTCAGGATCGCGCTTGTTCCCACGGGGCTGTAGAGCGCGGACGCCAGAATGCCGACGACCGCCGCATTCGCGCCTCGCATCGCCGCTTGCGCCCGGGGGCGGAGGCGCAAAACGTTCCAGAACGGCAGCACGCCTGTCACCAGGAGCAGGCCCGGTGCAAAGATCGCCACAAGACAGATGGCGGCGCCGGCGATTCCACCGGGTGAGGGCTCCATGGCGGCGCCGAGATAGGCGGCGAACGTGAAAAGCGGACCCGGCACGGCCTGAGCCGCCCCATAGCCGGCGAGAAAATTGTCGTGACTGATCCAGCCCGGCCGCACCACGCCTTCCTCGAGCAGCGGCAGAACGACATGGCCGCCGCCGAAGACAAGCGCTCCGGCCCGATAGAAGACGTCAAACAGGGCCACGCCATGCGCGCCCGTCGCCATCGAGGCGAGCGGCAATCCTGCCAGAAGCGCGAAGAATGACGTCAGGGCGACAAGGCCGACCGGGCGTGAAATCGGCAAGTTCAGACGGCTTGACGGCGACACGCCGGTCGCCTGGCAGAAGCTGATTCCCGCCAGGCCCCCGATCAGGATCGCCGCGATCTGGCCCGCTGCACCGCCAATAAGGACCACCACCAGAACAGCCGCGAGCGCGATGGCCGCTCTTTGCTTGTCTGGCGTTAGGGCGCGAGCCATCCCCCAGACCGCCTGGGCCACTACCGCCACCGCGACCAGTTTCAGCCCATGAACCAGGCCTGCGCCGACCCGGCCCTCAAAGTAGGCGGCGCCGATGGCGAACAACACCAGCAGCGCGGCGGACGGCAGGGTAAAGGCGCACCATGCCGCAAGCCCGCCCAGCGGGCCGGCGCGCAGCAGACCCATCGCATATCCGATCTGACTGGACCCGGGTCCGGGCAGGAACTGGCACACGGCGACGAGATCGGCATACCCGGCCTCATCGATCCACTGGCGTCGCTCGACCAACTCGTCCCGGAAATAGCCGAGGTGAGCGACAGGCCCTCCAAAAGACGTGAGGCCGAGCTTGAGAAACGTGCGGAACACCTCGCCTGGCGTCCCGAAAATCGTCACGCGATTGTCCGCGTTTGGCGCGCTCGGCCCGTCACCGGATTTTGGGCCCATGAATGCTCCCGCTCGACGTGTCTGCCGCCCCTGGACGTGACGTGTCCTCTATCGTGTTTGACGGCGCCAGAGGAAGCTGGAGCAGCCCGGGTTCCGGAACGGGGAGATTTCCGCATCGGATTGACGACAGAGGCAGAGGCGAATTGTTTTCGCCGCCATGGCTTCAGCCTCGCAATCGGCCGCCTTCATGACCATGTCGGGCGCTGACCTTTCTCCACCGCACCGGATCATCCCCATGGACCTTCAACTTACCGGCAAGCGCGCGCTGATCTGCGGCGGTTCCAGCGGCCTGGGGCAGGCCGTGGCGAGGGCTCTGGTGGCCGAGGGGGCGCACGTGGCCCTGCTGTCGCGCGATGCGAGCAAGCTGCAGGCCGTGGCCGACGAATTGAACGCCATGGGGCCGGGGCGGGCGGTGATCGCGCCTGCCGATCTGGCGGACCATGAGGGGCTGCTGAAGGCGGTTGATACAGCCGAGGCGGCTCTCGGCGGGCCGATCCAGATTCTGCTGAACAATACCGGCGGTCCGCCGCCGTCGGGCGTGGCGGGCCTCGATCCGGCGCTCTGGCGTGAACAGTTCGAGGCCATGGTGCTGTCGGTCTTCCGCCTGACGGATCGGGTGCTGCCGGGGATGCGGTCCATGGGCTTGGGGGCGCGTTCTGAACGTCGCCTCCACCTCCGTCATCGAGCCGATCGGGACGCTGGGCGTGTCGAACACCCTGCGCGCCTCGGTGGCGGCCTGGGCCAAGACCCTGGCGGGCGAGGTCGCGGCCAATGGCGTGACGGTTAATACCCTGCTGCCGGGGCGCATCGACACACCGCGCATCGAGCGTCTGGACGCCGCCCGCGCCGCCGCCACGGGCGTCGAACCCGCCGAGGCGCGCGCGGAATCGGTCAAGACCATCCCTGCCGGTCGCATCGGCACGACCCAGGAGTTTGGCGCCGTCGCCGCCTTCCTCGCCAGTCTGCTGGCGGGCTATGTCACCGGCTCGCTGATCCGCATCGACGGCGGGGCGGTCAGGGCGATCTGACGGCGGGTTGCGGCGCGGGCCTCAGGCTCCCTTCGAGGGCGATCCGGGACTGGCCGTAGTCAAGGATGACGCGGCTGAAACGGGACAGGATGTCGGCCCCGAGCACCAGCGCCGGGGTATCGCGCAGGTCAAGTACCTGAAAGGCGTGCAAGTCGCCGAACAGCAGGGGGGTCGCGCCCATTTCTCGGCGCGCCAGCCGTAAGCTGGATACCGCGCCGACATCCAGCATCAGGGATTGGCCGATGACCCCGTAGACACGGATCTGGTTTCTTAAGGCGGGGGAACGGCGGTCGACCGCCCGCATCAAGGCACGGTTGCCGATGGAATACTGGGCGCCGCTGTCGATGAAGGCCACGGTCTCGATGCCCTCCACCTGAATGTTGGTGAGTATCAATTGGCCCGAGCGGCCTGTGCGAGTCTGGATGGCGTGGTCGGGAACCTGGTTGTTCTGTCCGGCGACGAAGTTATGGGCCAAGGATCTCAGATCAGACGGGGTCAAGGAGATGTTTCGTCTTCCAAAGTCGAGCGTCAGTCGAAATCGGGACAAGACGTCAAGGCCAAGGAGGCCGTCGGCGGCCAAGACCTCGTAGGGGAAGATCGGCGGTCTCAGGTTGCCGAAGCGGCGACGGGAAACCTCCAGCCGCGGGAGTTCAGCCGTCGGAACCATTTCTGCGGCGGTCACGCCGTGGACCAACACCGGCAGGTGAGAGCGCAGCTTCAGTTCGCCGGCCAAGCGATCCGAAATAGCGGTGCGTTCGGCTCCGGTGTCGATGACAAAAACGGGTTTGCGCCGTCCGCCTACATTCACCTGAACGCCTGTTCGCGTCAGAAGATTCTGAACCAGGCGCACGTTCTCGTCGAGCTCCGGCAGGAGGGAAGGCGATGTGGGCGGCAGGGGCGTCTGGGCGTCGGCGCTGCGGTTGAGGGCGATGGCCGCTGCGCCGCCGAAGCTCAAGCCGAGCGCGGCGCGTCGGCACGGCAAAAGAGGCAAGTACGTGAGACGCAACAGGCCTGTCTCCACACCAAGATCGATCCCGGTTCGGACAATAGGCGCCGTTAGGGATCGTTGGATAGTCTCCTGGTGCGTCAGCCCCGGGGATGGGCCTCGGCATAGGCGGCCAGCAGGCGGGCGGCGTCGACCTGGGTATATTTCTGGGTGGTGGACAGGCTGGCGTGGCCCAGCAGTTCCTGGATCGCGCGCAGGTCGGCGCCGGCGCCCAGCAGGTGGGTGGCGAAGCTGTGGCGCAGGGCATGGGGCGTGGCCGAGGCGGGCAGACCCAGACGCCCGCGCAGGCGCTGGACGGTGGCCTGGACGTGACGCGGGCTGAGCGCCCCGCCGCGCTTGGCGCGGAACAGGGGCGCGTCGGCGTCGAGGATGAAGGGCTGCTGGACCAGATAGGCGTCCACCGCCTCGCGCACCTGGGGCAGGACCGGGGCCAGCCTCATCTTGTCGCCCTTGCCGGTGATGCGCAGGGCGTCGGGCAGGGGGGCGTCCGACCGCCTCAGCGACAGGGCCTCGGAAATCCGCAGCCCGCAGCCGTAGAGCAGGGTCAGGACGGCGCGGTCGCGCGCGGCCTCCCACGGTTCGGCGTCGGGATCGGCCTCGGGTTCGGGCAGCAGGCCCTTGGCCTGATCCTCGGTGACGGGGCGGGGCAGGGACGGCTTGACGCGCGGGCCGCGCACCAGGGCCAGCTGCGGCGCAGGCGTGCCGCAGCGCCGGTCGAGGAAGGCGTGGAAGCCCCGGATGGCGGCGAGCGTCTGGCTGAGCGAGCGGGCGTTCAGCGGGCGGTCGCCGCTTCTGCGCTCGGCCAGATGGGCGCGGACCTCGGCGGCGGTGA
The DNA here is from genome assembly GCA_036744355.1 of Brevundimonas sp. Taxonomy (GTDB): domain Bacteria; phylum Pseudomonadota; class Alphaproteobacteria; order Caulobacterales; family Caulobacteraceae; genus Brevundimonas. The sequence continues at coordinate 38,286 of DAIOID010000002.1, read as the reverse complement.
CGGCGCCAAGGTCAGCCAGCGACTGCGGGCCGCCCCGATGGCGTTCGAGGAAGGCGACGTAGAGGCGGCCGATGTGGCCATAGGCCTCCAGCGTGCGCGGCGACAGGCGACGCTCGTGCGCCAGATGCTCGAGCCAGGCGAGGAGGGCCTGCTCGGCGGCCAAACCTGAGGGGGTTAGCCCTGCGTCGGCCATCGCTCGGCCATGCGTTCGACCACGCGGGTGATGAAGGCCACCAGTTCGCAGCCCATGGCCGGGGTGAAGCCGTCGTCCTCGTGCGAGCCGAAGGCGCACAGGGCCGGGCGGGCGCCGTCGGCGCCGGGCAGATGCAGGCTCATGCGCACCAGGGCCACCGACTTAACCTCGCCCTCGGCGGGGCCGAACAGGTCGAGGCCGGTGAAGTTGGGGCCCAGCCATTCCAGACCGTCGTCGCCCAGCAGGGCGTCGACGCGGCCCGGCTCCAGCGGCTTCCAGCCGAAGGGGACGAGACCGGGCTTCTCGATGGCGATGGCCCCGCCGGCCAGACCGAAGCGGGCTTGCGAGGTGGCGTCCAGCTGACGCGCCAGCTCGGCGTGGCCGGTCGCCTCCATCAGGTCCAGGGCCGAGACGTGGGTCTGGGTCTGGGCGGCGAAGTTGGCGCGGGCGATCTCTTCGATCTGCTTGCGGGCGCCGGCCTCGCGCTGAACCACGGCTTCGAGCCGGGTCAGGGCCGCGCGGCCGAAATCGACCACATTGCGGCCGGTGGCGCGCAAGCCCAGTTCTTCCAGAAGGGTGCGGTCGTCCAGCAGACGATCGGGATGGGCGTTCAGCCAGGCCCGCACCTCGGGCCAGTGAAGGCCCTCGGCGGCGTCAGGAGAGAGGTCCAGGGAAGTGCTCAAGCGGACCTCTTTTGCGGGTCGGAATTTACAGAATCGACTGACCGGTCTTGCCCCAGTCCGCCAGGAAGGCATCAAGCCCCTTGTCGGTTAACGGGTGCTTTACCAAGGCCTTGAAAGTGTCCGCCGGCAGGGTGGCGGCGTCGGCGCCGGCGATGGCGGCGGCGGTCACGTGGTCCGGGTTGCGCAAGCTCGCGGCCAGGATCTCGGTGTCGAAATCATGGATGTCGTAGAGGGCGCGGATTTCCTGCAGCAGGCCCACGCCGTCGGCGCCGACGTCTTCCAAGCGGCCGACGAAGGGCGAGATGAAGGTGGCGCCCGCCTTGGCGGCCAGCATGGCCTGGGCGGCGGAGAAGCAGAGGGTGACGTTGGTCTTGATCCCCTTGTCCGCAAACACCCGCGTGGCGCGCAGCCCGTCCCAGGTCAGGGGCAGCTTGACGACCACGTTCGGAGCGATGGCGGCCAGCTTGTCGCCCTCCTTGACCATGGTCTCGAAATCGGTCGCCACGGCCTCGGCGGAAATCGGCCCCTCGACCAGGGCGCAGATTTCGGCGATGACCTCGGCGATGTTCCGACCCGACTTGGCGATCAGCGACGGATTGGTGGTGACGCCGTCCACCATCCCGGTGGGCAGCATGTCCTTGATGACGGCGACGTCAGCGGTGTCGAGAAAGAGTTTCATGAGACCAGTTTTAGCGCCGAGTTGTGAAGGATGCGACCGTCTTTCGCGGCCAGGGAAGTTTCAGACTCCGTGACCGAAAAAACAGAGTCCAATTCGTCTGAATCGTCTGAAATCGCCCGGCTGGACGTGGCGGAAGGCGGCGATCATGGCAGGGCGCGACGTCGGTATCGGACGTCGGCGCCGTTTCAGGCGCGCGAGGGCGCACGGTGAAGGTCGCCTCGGTCCTCATTCCCCTCCCGGTGCCGGAAGCCTTTGACTATGCGGTTCCCGAGGAACTGACGGTCGCGCGCGGCGATCAGGTCGCAGTGCCGTTGGGGCCGCGTCTGATCCGGGGCGTGGTGGCGGAGGTGTTCGAGACGACCGGCTCCAACCGCAAGCTGAAGGCGGTCGAGCAGGTGCTGGCCGATCCGCGCCTGCCGGAACGGACGCTGGACTTCGTCGAATGGGCGGCGCGCTGGACCCTGAGTCCGCCTGGCGAGATGGCGGCCACGGCCCTGAAGGGCCTGCGCGCGCCGCGCCCACGGCCCGAGCGACGGGTCAGGCGGGGCGAGGGCCGCAGCCCCGCCCGCCCCACGGCGACGCGGAAAGCGGTGCTGGAGGCCTTGGGCCAGAGGTCGATGACGGCGGCCGATCTGGCGCGTGCGGCCGAGGTCTCGGCCGGCGTGGTCAAGGGGCTGGTCGACGAGGGCGTGCTGACGGTGATCGAGATCGAGGCGGTCGCCGCCTTCGACGCCCCTGATCCCGATCATGCCCCCGCCACCCTGAACCCGGATCAGGCGGCCTCGGCGACGGCCATCGCGGATGCCGTGGCGGCGGGCGGCTTCGCCCCCTTCCTGCTGGACGGGGTGACGGGTTCAGGCAAGACCGAGGCCTATCTGGAGGCGGCGGCGCGGACGCTGCGTCATGATCCAGCGGCGCAAATTCTGATCCTGCTGCCGGAAATCGCCCTGACCCAGGCGGTGATCGAACGCATCGCCGCCCGCTTCGGCGTCACGCCCGCCGAATGGCATTCGGGCGTCGCTCCGCCCAGGCGGCGTCAGGTGTGGGAGGCGGTGGTCGCCGGGCGTTGCAACATCGTGGTCGGGGCGCGTTCGGCCCTGTTCCTGCCCTACGCCAACCTGCGGCTGGTGGTGGTGGACGAGGAGCACGACGGCTCGTTCAAGCAGGAAGAGGGTTTGGTCTATCACGGCCGCGACCTGGCCGTGGCCCGCAGCCGGATCGAGGGCGCGACCGTGGTCCTGGCCTCGGCCACCCCGTCGCTGGAGACCCTGTGGAACGCCCGTCAGGGCCGCTACGGCTGGCTGAAGCTGGCGGCGCGGCACGGGGCGGCGGTCCTGCCCGACATCGAGTTGGTCGACCTGCGGACCTGTCCGCCCGATCCGCAGACCTGGCTGTCGCAGCCGCTGCGCGACGCCATCGGCGAGACCTTCGCCAAGGGAGAGCAGAGCCTGCTCTTCCTGAACCGGCGCGGCTATGCCCCCGTCGTCCTGTGCCGCGCCTGCGGGCATCGACTGACGGCGCCGGACACGGACAGCTGGCTGGTCGAGCATCGCTACACCGGGCGGCTGGTCTGCCACCTGACCGGCTTCTCGATGGCCAAGCCCAAGGCCTGTCCGTCGTGCGGGGCCGAGGATTCCCTCGTGCCGGTCGGACCCGGCGTCGAGCGGGTCGAGGAGGAGGTGCGTCGCCTCTTCCCCGAGGCCCGCACCGCCATCTTCAGCTCCGACACCGTGCCGGACGGCCAGTCGGCCCGCGCCCTGATCCAGTCGATGGCCGAGGGCGAGATCGACATCCTGGTGGCCACGCAGGCGGCGGCGAAAGGCCACAACTTCCCGCGTCTGACCCTGGTCGGGGTGGTGGACGCTGATCTGGGGCTGCGTGGCGGCGACCTGCGGGCGGCGGAGCGTACCTATCAGTTGCTGGCCCAGGCCACGGGCCGGGCGGGGCGGGCGGACAAGCCGGGCCGCGCCCTGCTGCAGACCTGGACGCCGGAACACCCGGTGCTGATGGCGCTGGCGGCGGGCGACCGCGACGCCTTCGTCGAGGCCGAGATGGGCGAGCGCGAGGCGGCGTCCCTGCCGCCGCACGGTCGTCTGGCGGCGATCATCCTGTCCAGCGAGAACGCCATGGCGGTGGAAAAGGTCGCTCGCGATCTGGCCGAGGCCATCCCCAACGCCGAGCGGCTGGAGGTCTATGGCCCCGCCGACGCGCCCCTGGCCCTGGTGCGCGGGCGGCGGCGCAAGCGGCTGCTGGTCCGCGCCGACCGGGATGTGAACCTGCAGGCCTTCCTGCGCGCCTGGCTGGCGCGGGTGAAGGTTCCCGCGTCGGTGCGGCTGACGGTGGACGTGGACCCGTATAGTTTCTTGTAGGGCGCTACCGCTCGCGACGCGGTCGCTCGCTGCTTGAGCGCAGATGGAGGGTGACGCCTCGAGCGCAGGCGCTCAGCGCGGCCCTGTCAGCTTGATCTCGAACAGGCTGGGCCAGTTCTTGCCGGTGACGAACAGGCGGCGGGTCGTCGCGTCCCAGGCGATGCCGTTCAGGACGTCGTCGTTCGGATCCTTAATCAGACCTGCCGGCAGAAGGCCGTTCAGGTCGATGATCCCGACCACATTGCCCGAGGCCGGGTCGATGCGGAGGATGTAGTTGGTCTGCCAGACATTGGCCCAGACCTCGCCGTCGATCCATTCCAGCTCGTTCAGCTGGCGCACCGGGCGACCGTTCAGGGTGACGGCGACGCGGCCGGTCTCGGCGAAGGTGGCAGGGTCGAAGAAGCGCAGGGCGGGCGAGCCGTCCGACAGGATCAGCCGGGTGCCATCGTGGGTCAGGCCCCAGCCTTCGCCTTCATAGCTGAAGCGCGACACGGGCTTCAGGTCGTCGGCGTTCCAGATGAAGCCGACGCCGTTGTTCCAGGTCAGAGTGATGACGCGGCCGCCGATCTCGGTCAGGCCTTCGCCGAAATACTCAGGGGCGAGTTCGTGCTTCTGCAACACGACGCCGTCTTCCAGCCGCACGCGGCGGACGCTGGACGGGGCGCGGCCTGTGCTTTCCAGCAGCACGCCGTCGCGAATGACCAGGCCCTGGGTGAAGGCGGTCGGGTCGTGGGGGAAGGTTCGCACCACCTCGTAGCCATAGACCGGCGGTCGCACGGCGGGGGCGGGAGAGGCGGCGGGAGAAGGGGCGGCCGGCCCCGACGACTGCGCCCCCGCCGACGCGGGAAGCGCCAGCAGAAGCATCGCCAGAACCGGCCAGAGACGCACGATCAGACGCCGGGCTCGGCGGTTTCGGCCTTGTTCAGGGCCGCCTGGGCGGCTTCTGCGGCCCTGTCTTTTTTGATCTGCGCATTGCGCGACCACATGTTCAGGAACTCGACCAGGGCCGAGAAGGCCATGGCGGCGTAGATGTAGCCCTTGGGCACGTGGACGCCGAAGCCGTCGGCGATCAGCACGGCGCCGATCATCAGCAGGAAGCCGAGGGCCAGCATGACCACGGTCGGGTTCTTGTCGATGAAGTTCGCCAGCGGATCCGAGGCCAGCAGCATGACGGCCACGGCGACGACCACGGCGACCATCATGATCGGCACGTGATCCGTCATGCCGACGGCGGTCAGGATGGAGTCGATCGAGAAGACCAGGTCCAGCATGATGATCTGGATGATGGCCGAGCCGACGTTGTTGATGACGACATCCTTCTTGTCCTTCTCCAGCATGTCGTTCGACGGCGTAGTGTCGACGGCGTGGTGGATTTCCTTGGTGGCCTTCCACACCAGGAAGAGACCGCCCGCGATCAGGATCAGGTCGCGCCAGCTGAAGGCGGTGTCGAAGGTCTCGCCGTGGAAGCCCAGGTCGAAGACGGGCGCCGTCAGGCCGACGATCCAGCCGATGGCGGCCAGCAGAGCCAGGCGCATGATCAGGGCCAGGCCGATGCCGATGCGGCGCGTGCGCTGGCGATGCTCGGGGGGCAGCTTGTTCGACAGGATCGAGATGAAGATCAGGTTGTCGATGCCGAGCACGACCTCCATGACCACGAGGGTCACGAGGGCCGCCCAGGCGGCCGGATCGCTCAGCAGGGGAGTTATGCTTTCAAGCATCGGGGTTCCAGAATGTGATGGTAAGCATAAGCGGTAACGGGAGCGTGAGGTTGCATCAAGCGGGCTTGAGCGGCGACGTCGTCGCACCCGGCACGTCGGCGACCAGGGCGCCGGGGCCGCCCCCGGCCATGACGGCGTCCCGAACGGCCGCATGACTGGCCAGACTCTGGGCCTCGACATAGATGCGTCCGGCCTGCGGATAGGCGGCGCGGATGCGGTGCTCCAGCCGGGCAACGGTGCTCTCGACCTCGGCGGCGCTCAGGTCGTCCTGAAAGTCGAGGCTGATGGCGACCAGAATTTCGGTCGGTCCGAAATGCATGGTGCGCAGGTCGTTCAGCCCGACCACGCCGGGCTCCGCTTCGGCGAGGGCGGCGATGCCCTCGCGGGTGGCGGGATCGGCGGCTTCGCCGGTCAGCAGGCTCTGGGTCTCGAAGGCGAGGAAGGCGGCGGTGATGGCCAGCACCCCGCCGATGGCCACCGAGGCGACGCCGTCGAGGATCGGCAGGTCGAAGGCCTGGCTGGCGATCACCCCGATGAAGGCGATGACCAGGCCGGTCAGGGCGGCGGTGTCCTCGAACAGGACGGTGAAGATGGTGGGGTCCTTGCTGTCCTGCACCGAACGGATCAGGGAGCGGCCGGCGCGTTCGCGATTGAAGGCCTTGAGCGCCACCCACCAGGAGCCGCCCTCGAACAGGATGGCCAGGCCCAGGACCAGATAGTTGACCCAGGGGTTCTCGATCGGCTCCGGCGCGCGGATGCGATCGAGGCCGTGGCTGATCGAGACCAGGGCGCCGAGACCGAAGATCAGGATGGCTACGACGAAAGTATAGAAATAGAGCTGCAGCCCGTGGCCGAAGGGGTGGGTTTCGCTGGCCGGCCGGGCGGCGCGCTTCAGTCCGATCAGCAGCAGAACTTGGTTGCCGGTGTCGACCGTGGAGTGGATAGCCTCGCTCATCATGGCGGAACTGCCGGTGAACAGGGCGGCGGCGAACTTTGTGACGGCGATGGCCGTGTTGCCCGCCAGGGCGGCGAAGATCACGGTTTTCGAAGACGAGGCGGCCATCGGAACCCCTTGCAGCGCGCCCCAGAGAGCGCGGGTGCGACCTTATCGTTCCGTTCCCGTCGGTTGCGACCGGGGGGCTTGCGTGCTATCAGCCGCGCGGCTTTAGCGAAGGATGCATCGAAAGATGTGTCCCAAGTGTGCTTTCTGCAAGCAAATCAAGCCCTTGTCCGGCGCGAGCGGTCGCGAGCGGACTCGACCCAAACGCTTCAAATCGCGGACCTTAATTACGTGGCGGACGATTTCAGAACGACGGAAGTCGGCGGACGGTATGCTCAGGCGCTGTTCGATCTCTCTGAAGAGACGGGGGCGCTGGACGCCGTGCGCGGCGATCTCGCCGCCTTGAAGGCCGCCTGGCTGGACAGCGCGGACCTGCGCCGTCTGGCGCAGTCGCCGGTGATCTCGGCCGATGATCAGGCCAAGGGCCTGACGGCCATCGCCGACAAGGCCAGGTTCAACGCCGTGAGCAAGAAGTTCCTCGGCCTGCTGGCCCAGAACGGCCGCGCCGCTGATCTGCCGGCCGTGATCGCGGGCTTCGCCGCCCTCTACGCCGCCAAGACCGGCGTCGTGGCCGCGGAGGTCGTCTCGGCCCTGCCGCTGTCGGCGGCCCAGACCAAGAGCATTCAAGCCGCCCTGCGCACGGCGCTGGGTCGCGATCCTGAACTGACCGCCCGCGTCGATCCGTCGATCCTGGGCGGCCTGAAGGTCAAGGTGGGGTCGAAGCTGTTCGACGCCTCGCTGCAGACCAAGCTCGACCAGATGAAGTTCGCCCTCAAGCGCGCGTAAGCGCGCACCGAAACAAGAATGCAGCGGGCCTGACGGCCCGCCCCGAAGACGAAAGCCAGAGAGCCCACCCATGGACATCCGCGCCGCCGAAATCTCGGCCATCCTCAAGTCGCAGATCGCCAACTTCGGCGTCGAAGCCGACGTTTCCGACGTCGGTCAGGTGCTGTCGGTCGGCGACGGCATCGCCCGCATCCACGGTCTGGACAACGTCCAGGCCGGTGAAATGGTCGAGTTCCCCAAGGCCGGCGTGAAGGGCATGGCCCTGAACCTCGAGCGCGACAACGTCGGCGCCGTGATCTTCGGCGCGGACGCCGCCATCGCCGAGGGCGATGAAGTCCGCCGCCTGGGCGAAATCGTGGACGTGCCGGTCGGCAAGGGCCTGCTGGGCCGCGTCGTCAACCCGCTGGGCGAGCCGATCGACGGCAAGGGCCCGATCCAGTTCACCGAGCGTCGCCGCGTGGACGTGAAGGCGCCGGGCATCATCCCCCGCAAGTCGGTTCACGAGCCGATGCAGACCGGCCAGAAGGCGATCGACACCCTGATCCCCGTCGGCCGCGGCCAGCGCGAGCTGATCATCGGCGACCGTCAGGTCGGCAAGACCGCCATCGCCATCGACACCATCCTGAACCAGAAGAACGTCAACAAGTCGGAAGACGAGTCGGCGAAGCTGTACTGCATCTACGTCGCCATCGGCCAGAAGCGCTCGACGGTGGCTCAGATCGTGAAGACGCTCGAAGAGTCGGGCGCTCTGGAATACACCATCGTCGTCGCCGCCACGGCTTCGGAACCGGCCCCGCTGCAGTTCCTGGCCCCGTTCGCCGGCACCGCCATGGGCGAGTTCTTCCGCGACAACGGCATGCACGCCCTGATCGTCTATGACGACCTGTCGAAGCAGGCCGTGGCCTATCGCCAGATGTCGCTGCTGCTGCGCCGTCCGCCGGGCCGTGAAGCCTATCCGGGCGACGTCTTCTACCTGCACAGCCGCCTGCTGGAGCGTTCGGCCAAGCTGAACGAGGACTATGGTTCGGGCTCGATGACCGCTCTGCCGATCATCGAAACCCAGGCCAACGACGTCTCGGCCTACATCCCGACCAACGTGATCTCGATCACCGACGGCCAGATCTTCCTGGAATCGGACCTCTTCTACCAGGGCATCCGTCCGGCCGTGAACGTCGGCATCTCGGTGTCGCGCGTCGGCTCCTCGGCCCAGATCAAGGCCATGAAGCAGGTCGCGGGTTCGATTAAGGGCGAGCTGGCCCAGTATCGTGAAATGGCCGCCTTCGCGAAGTTCGGTTCGGACCTGGACGTCTCGACCCAGAAGCTGCTGGCGCGCGGCGCCCGTCTGACCGAGCTGCTGAAGCAGCCGCAGTACTCGCCGCTGGCCGTCGAGGAGCAGGTCGTGTCGATCTACGCCGGCACGCGCGGCTACCTGGACAACGTGGCCGTGTCGGACATCGGCCGCTTCGAGAGCGAGCTGCTGGCCCGCGTTCACTCGAACCACGCCTCGCTGCTCGAAGGCATCCGCACCAAGAAGGCCCTGACCCCGGAACTCGAAGCCGAGCTCAAGGACGTCCTGGCCGCCTTCGCCAAGACCTTCGCCTAAAGATCTGACCAGAGAGCGAGAGTAGCGCCGGATGGCCAGCCTCAAGGAAATGCGCAATCGGATCGGAAGCGTCAAAGCGACGCAGAAGATCACGAAAGCCATGCAGATGGTCGCCGCGGCCAAGCTGAAGCGCGCCCAGGAGCAGGCGGAGAACGCCCGCCCCTATGCGACGCGGATGGCCTCGGTCATCGCCAACCTGGCGGCCGGCGTCGGTGACGACGGCCCGCGCCTGATGACCGGCACCGGCGCCGACCAGAAGCACCTGGTCGTCGTCGCCACGGCCGACAAGGGCCTGGCGGGCGGTTTCTCGACCAACGTGATCCGCGCTGCGCGGGACCACATCAACAGCCTGATCGCCAACGGCAAGACGGTCGAGATCGTGGCCGTCGGCCGCAAGTCGCGCGACCAGCTGAGCCGTCTGTTCGGCGACAAGCTGGTCAAGACGTTCGAACTGAGCGAGCACAAGACGGTGGGGCTGCACGCGGCCCAGCCGATCGCCGAGCTGCTGGCCGAGAAGTTCGAGGCGGGCGAGGCCGACAAGGTCACCCTCTTCTACAGCCAGTTCAAATCGGTGATCTCGCAGGTCCCGTCGTCGCGTCTGCTGGCCCCGGCCGAAGTCGACGCCGACGCCTCGGCCGACGCCGGCGCGCTCTATGAGTACGAGCCGTCGGAGGAGGAAATCCTCGAGACCCTGCTGCCGCGCAACCTGACGACGCAGATCCTGGCCGCCCTGCTGGAGAACCAGGCCGGTTTCTTCGGCGCGCAGATGGCCGCGATGGACAACGCCACGCGCAACGCGGGCGACCTCATCAACAGCTTGACGCTCCAGTACAACCGCAAACGCCAGGCCCAGATCACCACCGAGCTGATCGAGATCATCGCCGGCGCCGAAGCGCTCTGATCCCGACACGCCAGACATTCCGATACGGACACGCACGATGACCGACACCACCGCCCCGAAGAAAACCGCAGCCAAGAAGCCGGCTGCTCCCAAGAAGGCAGCCGCCGTCGCCGCCGTCGCTGGCTCGGGCAAGATCGCCCAGGTCATCGGCGCCGTCGTCGACGTCGAGTTCACGGGCGCCCTGCCGGCGATCCTGAACGCGCTGGAGACCCAGAACGTCGACCAGAAGACGGGCGAGCCCTTCACCCTGGTTCTCGAAGTCGCCCAGCACCTGGGTGAGAACATGGTCCGCGCCATCGCCATGGACACGACCGAAGGCCTGACCCGCGGTCAGCCCGTCGTCGACACCGGCAAGTCGATCATGGCCCCGGTCGGACCCGGCACGCTCGGCCGCATCATGAACGTCGTCGGCCAACCGATCGACGAGGCCGGTCCGATCAAGACCACCGAATACCGCCCGATCCACAAGGACGCCCCGACCTTCGACGAACAGTCGACCTCGGCGGAAATCCTGGTCACGGGCATCAAGGTCATCGACCTGATCTGCCCCTACACCAAGGGCGGCAAGACCGGCCTGTTCGGCGGCGCCGGCGTCGGCAAGACCGTGACCATGCAGGAACTGATCAACAACATCGCCAAGGCTTACGGCGGTTACTCGGTTCTGGCCGGCGTGGGTGAACGCACCCGCGAAGGCAACGACCTGTATCATGAGATGATCGAGTCCAACGTGAACGTGGACCCGGCCAAGAACAACGGCTCGACCGAAGGCTCCAAGTGCGCCCTGGTTTACGGCCAGATGAACGAGCCGCCCGGCGCCCGCGCCCGCGTCGCCCTGACCGGCCTGTCGATCGCCGAGTACTTCCGCGACGAAGAAGGCAAGGACGTGCTGCTGTTCGTCGACAACATCTTCCGCTTCACGCAAGCCGGTTCGGAAGTGTCGGCTCTGCTGGGCCGCATCCCCTCGGCCGTGGGCTATCAGCCGACGCTGGCCACCGAGATGGGCAACCTGCAAGAGCGCATCACCTCGACCAAGAAGGGCTCGATCACCTCGGTCCAGGCCATCTACGTTCCCGCCGACGACCTGACCGACCCGGCGCCCGCCGCCTCGTTCGCTCACCTGGACGCGACGACCGTTCTGAACCGCGACATCGCCGCCCAGGCCATCTTCCCGGCCGTGGACCCGCTGGACTCGACCTCGCGCATCATGGACCCGCTGGTCATCGGCGAGGAGCACTACACCGTCGCCCGCCGCGTTCAGGAAATCCTGCAGCAGTACAAGGCGCTGAAGGACATCATCGCCATCCTGGGCATGGACGAGCTGTCGGAAGACGACAAGCTGGTCGTGTCGCGCGCCCGCAAGATCCAGCGCTTCCTGTCGCAGCCCTTCTTCGTGGCCGAGCAGTTCACCAACTCGCCCGGCAAGTTCGTCGAGCTGAAGGACACCATCCGCTCGTTCAAGGCCATCTGCGACGGCGAATACGACCACCTGCCGGAAGCCGCCTTCTACATGGTCGGCGCCATCGAGGAAGTCGTCGAGAAGGCCGCCAAGATGGCTTCGGAAGCCTAAACCATGGCCGGTAAGCTGAACTTCTCCCTCGTCGCCCCGGAACGCGAAATCTTCGCCGGTTCGGTCGATCAGGTCGATGCGCCGGGCGTCGAGGGCGACTTCGGCGTCCTGCCGGGCCACGCCCCCTTCATGACCACCCTGCGCGAAGGCGTGGTGACGGTCTATGACGGCGCCCAGCGTCGTCGTTTCGAGGTCAAGGGCGGTTTCGCCGACGTCAACGGCGAAGGCCTGACCATCCTGGCCGAAGAGGCCTCGGAGGTCGTCGAGGGCTAAGCCTTCTGCGACGCCGACAAGATCATGGGCCCCTCGCTTCGGCGGGGGGCCTTTTTCTTTGGCTGGCTTAGGTCGAGTGTTTGGAGGCCATCAGGTCTCCGTTCCCCCTCGAGGGGGGAAGGGGCGGGGATGGGGGTGCGGAACGCGACATTGAAGGACGAGCGCATGAGGCGGTCCGCGTCTCCAGCGCGCCATGGGACAGGA
>DAIOID010000002.1:4006-26150 GCA_036744355.1 Brevundimonas sp. | reverse complement strand
TCGCCGGTGAAGCGGAAGGCGAACCAGACCTGCTTCTGGCCCTTGAAGCCCTGCCAGGATTTCGGCCCGCCCATGCCCTCGGGGAAGTCGTAGACGATCCAGCCCCCGGTGCGGCCCAGCAGTTCGACCGAGCGGACGCCGGTTTCTTCCCGCAGTTCGCGCAGGGCGGCGGCTTCCAGATCCTCGCCCTCGTCGACGCCGCCTTGCGGGAACTGCCAGTTCCACGGCTCGGGGGTTTTGGCGCGGCGGCCCAGCCAGACCTGACCGGTCTGGTTGAACAGCACCACCCCGACATTGGGGCGGTAGGCGGAGAGATCGGTCTGGGTCATGTCTGTCGATTACGCTTCGCTGCGTCCGCCCGCCAGCCGTAACCCGGCCTTAAGCGAGGGCGGGGCAGGGTAGGGCATGGATCGTCGCGCATTGATCGGCCTCGCCGCCCTTGGCACTGCACTCGCTGCCGCTGAAGCCGAGGCTTCCGGCAAGAGCGAGGGCGGGGGCGCGCCCGCCAACGCCTACATCCCCCTGCCCACGGCCACGGCCACCATCCTGCGCCGCGACGGGCGTCGGGGGGTGATGACGGTCGAGGTCGGGGTCGATGTGGCCGACGAGGCGCTGCGCACCCGCGCCGACCAGTCCCGACCGCGCCTCAGCGCCGCCTATAACGAGGTGGTGCGGCTGGCCGGCGAACGCATCCTGCCGGGCGCCCCGCCTGACGTGGAATGGCTGAGCAGGGCGCTGCAGGCCGCCACCGACCGCGTGCTCGGCAAGCCCGGCGGCAAGCTGCTGCTCGGGACGGTGATGGTGGTCTGATCCCACCACATACCTTTCGTCATCCCCCGGTCTCCGCTTCGCTGCGCCGGAGGATGACGGAAGAGGGGGCGGCCCGGAGGAAGCCTCAGTCCTGCGTCGGGCTCGGCCGGGTGGCGTCGCCGTAGGTCATGGCCAGGAAGACGTCTTCCAGATCCGGGTCCTCGGTGGCGATGTCCTTGATGGTCACCCCGGCCGCGCGCACCGCCGCCAGCACCTGCTCGACGCTGGATTCCCCGGTGCGATAGGTGACGACGAAGGCGCCGTGCGGACGCGGGGCGACGGCGAAGCCGTGCAGGTGAGGCGGGACCTCCTGCGGCGTCTCGGGCGTCACCACCACGTTGCGGGTGTCCAGGCGCTTCAACAGGGTCCGGGTCGGCTCGCAGGCCACGACCTCGCCCCGGTTGATGATGGCGATGGTGTCGCACAGCTCCTGAGCCTCTTCGAGGTAGTGGGTGGTCAGGATGACGGTGACCCCCTCCTCGTTGATCTTGCGCACATAGTCCCACAGCTGGCGGCGCAGCTCGACGTCCACGCCCGCCGTCGGCTCGTCGAGGATCAGCACGGGCGGATTGTGCACCAGGGCCTTGGCCACCATCAGGCGGCGTTTCATGCCGCCGGACAGGGCGCGGACATAGGCGTTGGCCTTGTCCGACAGGCCCAGCGCGGCCAGCAGTTCGTCCGAGCGGCGCTCGTCGGCGGGCACGCCATAGAAGCCGGCCTGGACCTCCAGCGCCTCGCGCGGGGTGAAGAAGACGTCGGCGACGATCTCCTGCGGCACGACGCCCAAAGCGGCGCGGGCGTCGCGCGCCTCGTGGTCGATGTCGCGGTCCCAGATGCGGACCGTGCCCTCGGACTTGTTGACCACCCCGGCGATGATGTTGATCAGGGTCGACTTGCCCGCGCCGTTGGGCCCCAGCAGGCCGAACATCGAGCCGCGCGGCACTGTCAGGTCGACGCCGCGCAGGGCCGTCTTGGCCGGCGACTTCTTGGTGCCCGCATAGGTCTTCTTCAGGCCCCGCACCTCGATGGCGTTGACGGGCAGGGCAGGGGTCTCGGTCATGCGGACGTTCACTCAGGCGGCGGAAGCGTGCGGCATAGGTAGGGGGCGAAGGGCGGTTCGCCAAGGCGCTGTTGCGTCCGTTTTCGACAAGCGTGCGCGTCTTTGTGTAAATGATGCTTGACGTTGCGCGGCGTTGTGTCTAGGTTCCTTGTCATAAAGACAACCTGCCTTGATGGAGAGACGCTCATGACCGCCCTGCAATCCCAGATGAAGAAGCCTCTGACCAAGACCCGCCTGATCGGTTTCGCCGCCCTGGGCGTCTGCGCCATCGGCTACACCGGCATGGGTCTGGCCCTGCTGGCGGGCAAGATGGACTATCTGGACATGACCTATGCGGCCCTGTTCGCCGCCGTCGCCGCCCTGATCGGCGAGATCGGCCTATGGGTCGGCGCCGGCTGCCTGGGTCTGACCCTGTTCAAGAAGCGCAAGGCCATGCTGGACCGGCTGTTCCGCCGCGCGCCGCGCCCTTCGGAAGTTTGACCTACAGGTCCGGTCCTTCTAGGAACGGCGCAAGCCTTTCCAGACTGGACCGGACCCCCATGCCTCCCCGCCACACCGACGCTGTCATCCCCGCCCCCGAAGAGATTGTGGTCTCGTCCAAGCGCGTCGCCTGCGACGGCGGGGGCGTCCTCGGACACCCGCTGGTCTATCTGGAGATGGGCGAGGACGACTTTGTAGAGTGCGGCTACTGCGACCGCCGTTTCGTCCTGTCGGCCCATTCGCACCCCGAGAACGAATACCTCGACCCGGCGGCCCGCCCGCCCGAGGCGCACTGAGCCATGCGCTATCTGCACACCATGGTCCGCGTGAAGGACCTGGAGGCGTCGCTGCACTTCTATCGTGACCTGCTGGGCCTGGTGCAGACGCGCCGGATGGACAGCGAGAAGGGCCGCTTCAGCCTGATCTATCTGGCCGCGCCGCAGGACACGGCGCGCGCCGCGGCCGAGAAGTCGCCCGAGGTCGAGCTGACCTTCAACTGGGATCCCGAGGACTATCAGGGCGGCCGCAACTTCGGCCACCTGGCCTTCGAGGTCGAGGACATCTACGCCGCCTGCCAGCGTCTGATGGACGGCGGGGTCGTGATCAACCGCCCCCCGCGAGACGGCCACATGGCCTTCGTCCGCTCGCCCGACGGCATTTCGATCGAGCTGCTGCAGGGCGGCGAGCGTCTGGCACCGGCCGAGCCCTGGGCCTCCATGCCCAACGTCGGAGCCTGGTGATTTGACGACGGCGCGTCTGATCGTCCTGCTGGCGGCGACGGCCGTCCTGGCCGGTTGCGCCTCCGTGACCGAGACCAATCCGGCGCGGACGGCCACCGACATGCTGCTGGTCAACCGCGCCGCCGACCGCGCGGTCGAGGGCCTGACCCTGCCGATCCCGCAGGGCGCGCGTGTCTTCATCGACGAGACCTATTTCCAGGCCGAGAACGCCCGCTATGCGCTGAGCGCCATCCGCGCCGCCCTGTCGGACGCGGGCTACGCCATCAGCCGCGACCGCGACAGCGCCGACGCCATTTTCGAGGTCCGCGCCGGCGCCCTTTCGCTGGAGCAGATGCGCCGGGTCTTCGGCATCCCCGACATGCGGGTGCCGATCAACGAGACTCTGAACGTCGTCTCCATCCCCGAGCTGTCCATCTATTCCAACCGCGACCGCATGGGCGTGGCCGAGTTTTCCGGCTTCCTCTACGACGGTCGCACCGGGCTGCCCCTGGGCGCCGTCGCCCCGATGATCGGCCAGTACAAGATCCGCAGCCACAAGGCCTTCATGGTCGTGACCTGGGGTCAGCAGCTGGCCCAGCCCGGCGAGCGCGACCCGGGCTCGAGCTGGAAAGAGTTCTGAGGCTTTCGTCCGCCTGCTGACGCGAGACAGGGGCGTCACGGCATGTTAGGGCGCGGGTGAGCATAAGTCCGCCCTCTCGTCGTCGCCGCCAAAGAGCCGCCCTTGTCCTTCTTCCATGCCGGTCCCGCGCCGAAAGGCCTCGGCCCTCGACCCGGCGCCCTGCGCGACGGGCTGGGGCTGCAGGCGGACATGAAGGTCGGCCTGTTCGGCGGCTCCTTCAATCCGGCCCACGACGGCCACGCCCATGTGGCCGAGACGGCCATGCGGCGCCTCGGGCTGGACCGGGTGGTCTGGCTGGTCTCGCCGCAGAATCCGCTGAAGTCGAACCACGAGACCGCGCCGCTTTCCGCCAGAATGGCCTCGGCGCGCGCCGTCGCCGCCACCGTCGGACCGGCCATGATCGTCTCGGATTTCGAGACCCGCGCCGGGACGCAATGGACCGTCGACACCCTGCGCGCGCTGAAGGCCCGCTATCCGGGCGTGCAGTTCGTCTGGCTGATGGGGTCGGACAACCTGGCCAGCTTCCATCGCTGGCGCGGCTGGACCGACATCATGCACCTGATGCCGGTGGCGGTGATCGCCCGGCCGGGCAGCCAGCTGGACAGCCGCACCGCGCCGGCGGCGGCGCGCTTCGCCCGCTTCCGCATCCCGGCGGCCCGGGCGGGCCTGCTGCCCAGCCTGCAGGCGCCGGCCTGGACCTATCTGACGGCGCCGCTGAACCCGCGCTCCTCGACGGCGATTCGGCGGGCCGAGGCGTTGAATCCCGCCAACGGGTGACCTTTCCGGCGGGACGTGCTAGGTTGCCGCCTTTAGTAATCTCCCCTGGAGCCCTCCGCTGACCCCCTCGCCCGCGCACGATGCGCAAGACGCCGCCGTTTCCAACGCGGCCCATGAAATGGACCTGATGGATTCCGTCCATTCCGAAGACGGTCAGGCCGAAGGCCCCAGTACCGGCGATCAAGCCCCGCTTCCGGTCGGCCTGACCGAGCTGGAACGCGCCATCATCGCCAAACTCGACGAAGACAAGGCCCAGGACATGGTCCTGATCGACCTGCGCGGCAAAAGCCCGATGTCCGACGCCATGATCGTGGCTTCGGGCCGGTCGCACCGTCACGTCGGCGCCCTGGCCGACCACCTGCTGCGCCTGTTCAAGGACATGGGCCTGGGCAAGGTCAAGGTCGAGGGACTGCCGCACTGTGACTGGGTGCTGCTGGATGCAGGCGACGTCATCGTCCACCTGTTCCGTCCCGAAGTGCGCACCTTCTACAATATCGAGAAGATCTGGGCGATCGACAGCGCCCACCGCGGCGCCGGCGCCGCCTGATTCCCGGACTGAGCTGACTCCATGAAGCTGGCGATCGCGGCCATCGGCAAGCCGGGCCGCGGTCCCGAGGCCGCCCTGGCCGACGACTACGCCCGACGGGCGACCCTGGCGGGTCGTCCGTTGGGGCTCGGTCCGCTGGAACTGGTCGATCTCGAACCCCGCAAATCGGGCAAGACCCCCGAGGCCGAACTGATCCTGGCCGCCGCCGAGGGCGCGCACCTGATCGCCTGCGACGAGCGCGGCAAGACCTATTCCTCACGCGCCTTCGCCGACCACATCGCGACGCTGCGCGATCAGGGCGAGCGCCGTCTGGTCTTCGCCATCGGCGGAGCGGACGGCCTGGACGAGAGCGTGCGCCGCGCCGCCCGTTCGACCCTGGCCTTCGGGCCCCAGACCTGGCCCCACGCCCTGGCCCGCGCCATGCTGGCCGAACAGCTCTATCGCGCCGTGACCATCCTGTCCGGCTCGCCCTACCACCGCGACTGATGCGCCGGGGGGCGGGGCTTCTTCTTCTGACGTCGGGGCTGGCCTTGATGCTGGCCGGGCCGGCGTCGAGCCAACGCGCGCCTGCGCCCAATCCTGAACTGACCCGGCTTCAGGCCGAGTATCGCGACGAGACCGCGCGCGCACGACGCCTGCGCGCCGAGGCGGCCGCCGCCGGCGACGAGGTGGTCGATCTGGACCGCCAGTTGGCCGCGTTGCGGCTGGCCGAGGCCGAGGACGACGTGCAACTGGAATCCCAGCGCGCCCGGCTGAAGGAGCTGGGCGACCGCGAGGCCGCCCTGGTCGCCGCCCTGTCGCGCGAGCGGGCCGGGCAGGGACGTCTGTTGTCGGCCCTGCAGATGATGAGCCGCAAGCCGCCGCCGCCCCTGCTGATCCCGGCGGACAAGGCGGTCGACACGGTGCGCGCCTCCATCCTGATCCGAGCCATGACCCCCGAACTGCAGGCGCGGGCGAAAACCCTGGTCGAGCGTCAGGCCGAAGTCATCCGCATCCGCCGCCTGGCCGCCCTGTCCAGCGAGCGCCTGTTCACGGTCGAGAGCGCGCAGGGCGATCGCCGCGCCGAGATCGAGAGCCTGTCCGCCCGCAAGGTCGCCTTGCGCGCCGTCCTGCGCGCCGAGGCCGCCCGCGCCGAGCGGGCCACCCGGTCGCTGGAGGCCCGCATCCGCGAGCTGGGCGGCCAGACGCCAGTGGTGGCCGAGGCCGCCGTCGAGGCCCCCGCCGCCCGCCTGCCCGCCGGGCGCAGCCGCCTGACCGCCCCGGTTCAGGGCGCGCCGTCGCAGCGTTTCGGCGGCGGTTCCAGCGGCTGGCGCTGGCGTTCCAGCCACGAGATCATCGCCGCTCCGGCGCCCGCCCGCGTCGCCTACGCCGGGCCGCTGAAGGAGTGGGGCGAGGTGGTCATTCTGGATCTCGGTCCCGGCTGGCGCGTGGTCGTGGCCGGTCTGGACCAGCTGTCGGTGGACACCGGCCAGCGCGTCGCCGACGGCCAGGCCCTGGGCCGCACGGGCGAGGACGGCGAGGCCTATTTCGAGCTGCGCCGCGACGAGCGCCCCATCGATCCCGCGCCCTGGCTGCAGTAGGGCGATCATAGGCCGCGCCCTCGCGCGAAAGTCCTTTCAAATCCGCGCGGACGCTGATTGTATCGGCGCATCTGACGTCGGCGTGTGAACGCCCGCGCCTCCCTGGACGACCGGAGCCCGAGCGGGTCCGATGGAAAGACACCGAATGCGTAAACTGCTTCTCATCGGTTGCGCCGCCCTGGCGCTGGGCGGATCGGCGGCGGCTGTCGCCAGCCAGACCCCGCGCAACGAGACCTTCCGCATGTTGCAGATGTTCGGCGACGTGCTGGGCATCGTCGAGCAGGCCTATGTGGTGCCGGTCGACAACAAGAAGCTGATCGAGGCCGCCCTGCAGGGCATGATGACGGCGCTGGATCCGCACTCCAACTATCTGCCGCCGAAATCCTACGGCGATCTGCGCGAGCGCACGACGGGTGAATATTCCGGCGTCGGCCTGACCATCACCTCCGAGGGCGGTCTGGTGAAGGTCATCTCGCCGATGGACGACAGCCCCGCCGGTCGCGCGGGCGTGCAGGCGGGCGACGTCATCAGCGCCATCGACGGCCAGAACGCCGCCGGCCTGACGGTATCCGAGGTGTCCGAGAAGCTGCGCGGCGCCATCGGCGCCAGCGTCACCGTCACCTTCCTGCGCGACGGCGAGGAGCCGCGCGAAGTGGTCCTTGTGCGCGAGGTGATCAAGGTCGAATCCGTGACGGGCCGGCTGGAAGGCGACTTCGGCTACCTGCGCATCTCGACCTTCAACGAGAACACCGGCCGCGAGCTGACCGAGACCATCGAGCGGCTGAAGCGCGAGAAGCCGGGCATCAAGGGCTATGTGCTGGATCTGCGCAACAACGGCGGGGGCCTGCTGACGGCGGCCATCGACGTGTCCGACGCCTTCCTCGAGCGCGGCGAGATCGTCAGCCAGCGCGGCCGCAAGCCCGAGGACATCGAACGCTACGCCGCCAAGCCGGGCGACCTGACCGGCGGCCTGCCGGTCGTGGTCCTGATCAACTACGGCTCGGCCTCGGCCTCGGAAATCGTGGCCGGCGCCCTGAAGGACCAGGAGCGGGCGACGGTCGTCGGCCTGACCAGCTTCGGCAAGGGCTCGGTGCAGACGGTCATTCCGCTGCGCGGCGGTTCGGACGGCGCCCTGTCGATCACCACGGGGCGCTACTACACGCCGTCGGGCCGCTCGATCCAGAAGATCGGCATCGAGCCGGATCTGGAGGTGGCGCGCTCCGAGGCCGAAGCGCGCATCGTCTCGCGTTCCAGCTTCATCTATTCGGAAGCCGCCTACGCCACGGCGCTGGACGCCTCCATCGGCGCCGAGCGCAAGGGGCCGCACACCCCGCATGAAGCCCCGGGCAAGGACTTCGACAAGACCAAGGACTATCAGCTGCAACGGGCGCTGGACGTCCTGCGCGCCGGCGGCGATCTGACGAAGCTGGCCGCCGCGCCGGACACGGTCGTGGTCACCGCGCCGGGCTCCAAGCCGGTCGAGACCGCCGAAGCCGATACGGACACACCGGACGACGCGACCCCGGACTGATCCCGGGGGAGGGCGGCGTCGTCAACGTGGTGAATGGGCTGTTAGGGTTTCTTAACCGGCGCTGGGGATAAGTGAGGGTCAGGGAGACCGCGTCGTGCGGTCCCCGCCCCGTCACCGTCGTTCGAGCGCCGCCCTGTCCATGTTCGCCAAGCGCCAGTCCGCCCTCGCCGCCGCCGCCGGCCTGCCGCCGGAGGACCGGTCGCGCATCAGCCTCGATTCCCTCGTCGCCGTGTTGAAGAAGCCGCCGGTGGCCGTGGGCGCGGCGGGCGTCTTCCTTCTGGCCGCCGGGGTTCTGTTCGTCGCCGTCATGGGCGATCCGCGGGCGGGCGCGCCCTCGGCCCGGGTGGCGCTGCAACGCCCTGACATCGCCGCCGCCGCCCCGACGGGCGCCGACGCCTTCGCCATGAGCGGGCTCGACCTCTATCAGGACCTAGGCGATCCGGCCCTGCTGGACCCCAACGGCGCCGCCGGTGGCGAGGCCCTGATCACCCTGCCGGACGGCGCCAGCGTGGCGGGCGGCTCGGCCATCGCCGCCCCGGTGCGCGCGCCCTCCAATCCTCTGCCCAAGGCGCCCATCGCGGGCCTGTTCTCGCCCGGCCCGAACGGCCCCCTGCCGCGCATCGCGCCCGACGGCCGCGTCCCGGCGCAGGCCTATGCCCGACCCTTCCGTTCGAACGGCAAGCCCATGGTGTCGCTGGTCGTCGGCGGTCTGGGCCTGAACGCCGTCACCACCCGCGCCGCCATCGAGCGCCTGCCCGCCGAGGTGACGCTCAGCTTCGTGCCCTATGCCGAGGGCCTGCAGGCCTGGATCGACATGGCCCGCGCCCAGGGCCACGAGGTGATGATCGAACTGCCGATGGAGCCCACCGGCTATCCCGACAACGACCCCGGCCCCTACACCCTGCTGTCCAGCGGCGGCGCCGACGACGTCGAGGCCAAGCTGGACTGGCTGCTGGGCCGCGCCACCGGCTATTTCGGCGTGACCAACTATCTGGGCGACCGTTTCGCGACCTCGGACGAGGGCATGGGCGCCATGCTGGCGGTGCTGCGCCAGCGCGGCGTGGCCTTCCTCGACGACGGCTCCATGCGCCGCAAACCGGGCGCCTTCGCCCGCGCCAGCGCCGACCGCATCATCGACGAGCAGCAGAGCCCCGCCGCCATCATGGGCCAGCTGACCGCTCTGGAAGCCGCCGCCAAGACCCGCGGCGCGGCCATGGGAACCGGCTTCTCCTATCCCGTCACCGTCGAGGCCGCGGCCCGCTGGACCGCCGGTCTGGAAGCGCGCGGCCTGCAACTGGCCCCGGCCTCGGCCATGACGCGTCGTCCGGGACGTTAAAAGCGAGTTCGCGCGGGGCGGCGCATGCTATGGGACGGGCATGAGCTACCATGACGACGTCCCGACTCCCGACGCCCCGGCTGAAACCCCGGCCCAGAAGGCGCTGCGCCTGAAGCAGGCGGCCCAGGCCGCCAAGTCCGGCCCGCCCAAGGCAGGCTTCAACCGGCGTCAGTCCGTCGCGCCCAAGGCGGGCGCCTCCAAGCCCTGGATGACGCGCTGACTCACGTGCGATGTCGCCGAGGGCGGCTCAGGCCTGCGCCGCCGCCTCGCGGATGCGGCCGACCATGCTGTTCAGGCCGTTGGCGCGCTGACGGGTCAGGGCCGAGGGCAGGCCCAGCCGGTCCAGGGCCGCGCGGGCGTCGAAGGCCAGGATCTCGGCGGGGTGACGGCCCGAATAGAGTTTCAGCAGCAGGGCGATATTGCCCTTGGACAGGGCGCTGTCGCTGTCTGCGTCGAAGAACAGCCGGCCGTCGGCATGGCGGGTCGACAGCCAGACCTGGGCGGCGCAGCCTGGCACCTTGTTGGCCTCGATGCGGGCCGCCTCGGGCAGGGGCGGCAGACTCTTGCCGAGGTCGATGACGTATTCGATCCGTCCCTCCCAGTCGCCCAGCAGATCGAA
Source organism: Brevundimonas sp. (assembly GCA_036744355.1). Lineage (GTDB taxonomy): Bacteria > Pseudomonadota > Alphaproteobacteria > Caulobacterales > Caulobacteraceae > Brevundimonas. Next base: position 16,051 of record DAIOID010000002.1, on the reverse strand, counting down.
CTCCTCGACCAGTTCGGCCAGGGTCTCGTCGAGGGTCAGGGCGGGAACGGCGTCGGTCGAGGTCATGGCGCCGACATAGGCCCCGGGGGGCCGCCAGACAACCGTTCCGGCGGTCCGAACCGCATCCGGCCTGCACCAGTTTGGGACAGTCGCCCGCCAGGCGAGCGGCCTTTGGCCGGCCTTGGTCGAGGTTTAGACTAGGCGGTTGAATCAACAGCCTCAAAGGCTCGGATTGAAGCCGACGCCCGCCCTGTTCGAGCCTATCCCGCCGCCCGACGCGCCTGACGCCCGGGACGGCGCCGCCGTGGCCGCATGGCACGCCGGCTGGGCGGGGGCGGCCGGGTTGCTGGCTCTGGCGGGCGACTGGCTGGGGCGCGGCGAGGGAGGAGGCGCGGGGCTGGGCGCCTCGGCGGCCCTGACCATGGCCACGCCGGGGCTGCTGGGGTTGCTGCTGCTGGCGCGGGACGGAGGCTCGGTGCGCGCGGCCCTGCTGGCGGGCTGGTGTCTGGCGACGGTCTCCGCCGTCGCTCTTTCCGGGGGGCTGACAGGACCGTTGGGCGGCTTCGTCTTCATGCCCCTGGCCGCCGCCCTTATCCTGGGCGGCGCGCGCCTGGCGCCGTTCGGCGCGCTGGCGGCGGCCCTGGCCGCGGTGGCGGGGCTGGTGGCGGCCGGCGTCCACGGCGCGCCCGCGCCGGCGCCGGGCATGGCGGCGATCTCGGCCCTGCTGACGGCGGGGGCGGCGGCCCTGGCCTTTCGGATCAGCGGACGCGCCCAGGACCGGCGTCTGGCGGCCGTCGAAGGGGCGGTGGCGCAGGTCGAGACGGTTCTGGCCGGCCAGCCCGGCCTGACTTTGGTGTTGGACGCCTCGGGCGGCGCCTTGGCGGCCTACGGGGCGGCGCCGACGGCCCTGCCGGTCGATCCCCTGTTCGAGGACGGGCTGGTCGCGGCGGTTCACGCCCCTGATCGCCCGGCGGTGCTGGCCGCCCTGGCCAAGGCCGCCGCCGGGACCGAGGCTCAGGTCCGCTTCGCCCCGCGCCTGGCCCTGGATCGCCGCATCCTGCTGGTCCTGCGTCGGCTGGAGCCGCGGGCGGGCGAGCCGGCCCGACTGATCGCCATGGCGCTGGACGCCACCCTGCAGCATGCGCGGGAGGAGGGTCTGGACGTCGCTCGCGCCGAGGCCGAGGCCCAGAGCGCCGGCAAGTCGCGTTTCCTGGCCCACATGAGCCACGAGTTGCGCACCCCGCTGAACGCCGTCATCGGCTTCTCGGACATCATGCGTCAGCGGCTGTTCGGGCCTGTGCCGGACCGGTATGCGGAGTACGCCGAGTCGATCCACACCGCGGGCGGGCACCTGTTGGCCCTGATCAACGACGTGCTGGACGTCAGCCGCATCGAGGCGGATCGCTATGAGCTGAACATCGAACGCTTCGACGTGCGCGAGGCGGTTTCGGCGGCCTTGGCCCTGGTGCGGGTCCAGGCCGACGACAAGGGGGTCGACCTGGCCGCCGTCCTGCCGCCCGAGGCCCTGATCGTCGCCGCTGACCGCCGCGCGATGAAGCAGATGCTGCTGAACCTGCTGTCGAATGGGGTGAAGTTCACGCCGTCAGGCGGATCGGTCACCGTCGCCGCCGAGGCTCTGGGCCCGATGCTGGAGCTGACCGTCGCCGACACCGGCGTCGGCGTCGCGCCCGAGGATCTGGCGCGGCTGGGGCGCCCCTTCGAGCAGGCGGGCGGGGCCGAGCAGAGGGCGCAGGGGACCGGCCTGGGCCTGTCGTTGGTCCGCTCCCTGGCTGAACTGCATCAGGGGACGATGAGCATCGACAGCACCCCGGGCGAGGGGACGGCCGTGACCGTCCGCCTGCCCGTCGTCGTCGCCCGACCCGTGGTGGAGGGCGAGGCCGAGGTCATCCCCCTGACCCGCAGCGCCTGAGGCGTCAGCCGACCGCGCGCAGATGCGGGCCTTCGCTGGCGCCGCGATCCAGGCGGAAGCGGCCGACCTGCTGGTTCAGGCTGACGGCTTCGTTGGCCAGTTGGCGGGCGGCGGCGGTGGCTTCTTCGGTCATGGCCGCGTTCTGCTGGGTGATGTCGTCCATTTCGCCCATGGTGCGACGAACCCGGGCCAGGCCCTCGGCCTGTTCCTGCGCCGAGCCGGCGATGCCGCTGGCCAGACCGTCGATGGCCACGACCCGGCCGCCGATCCGCTCCAGCGCCTCGCCGGTGCGTTCGACCAGATCAACGCCGCGCGCCACCTGGGCCGAGGAGGTCGAAATCAGGCTGCGGATCTCGCCGGAGGCTTCCGAAGAGCGCTGCGCCAGCGCCCGGACTTCCTGGGCCACGACGGCGAAGCCGCGACCGGCGTCGCCGGCGCGGGCGGCCTCGACCCCCGCGTTCAGGGCCAGCAGGTTGGTCTGGAAGGCGATCTCGTCGATCAGGCTGGTGAAGCGGGCGATGCCGGTCGAGGATTCGGCGATGGCGTGGATGGCGGAAACCGCCTCGCCGACCACCTGGCTGCTTTCCTCGACATCGACGCGGGCGGCTGCGAGCGCTTCTGCGGTCTGGCGGGCGTTGTCGGCGGTCGAGGCCACGGCGCGGGCGATGGCGTCAGCCTCGTTGACCGTGCGCTCCAGATTGGCGGCCTGACGCTCGGTGCGGCTGGCCAGGTCTTCCGAGGCGGTGGCCAGCTGGTTGGAGCCGGCGCTCAGGCTCTGCACGCTGTCGGCCACCGCGCGGACGGCGGTGCGCAGGGCGCGGGTGGCGGCGTGGAAGTCGTTCTGCAGGCTGCGGTACTGCTCGGGGAAGACGCCCGGAATCGTGGTCGACAGGTCGTTCTCGGCCAGGTCGTGCAGGGCGGCGCCCAAGGCGCGAACCACCTCGGTCTGACGGGCCTCGGCCTCGTCGTGGGCGGCCTGAACCTTGTCGCGCTGCTCCTGCAGGACGTCGAGATAGATGGAGATGGCCAGGTCCATGTCCAGCATGACCCGCTGGGTCAGCTCGGCCACGGCCTCGGCGGTGACGCGGTCGTGTTCGCGTTTGTTGGCCCAGAACTTCCGAGGACGGGCGGCTATGGCCCGGGTCAGGTGGGCCAGGATGACGCTGTAGCCGCCGATGTACCAGCGGGGCTCCAGGCCGATGCGGGCGTGGACGTGGCCGATGGTGCGCACGGACTTGGCGTAGTCCTCGTCGGCGCGGCCATCGATGATGGCGTCCCAGTGGCGCTCCTGCGCCTTGCTGGCGGCGCTGATATGGGTCTCGTCGCGGAAGAAGCGACGCGTGGTCGGCTCGGCGCGGACGCGGTCGTAAAAGGCGGCCAGGGCTGCGGGGGTTTCCCGGCGCAGCAGCGGTCCCATGGCGCGATAGGCCGCCGAAGCGGAGCCCAGGCCCATGAATTTCATGCGATGTTCGATGTCGACGCCCGCCATGTTCGAGGTTCTCTACGCAACGCTACTGCGGCGCAGGGGAGCGCGCCTGCTTGTCCCTTTGAACCTTAGGGGTATTGCGGCCCTTAAGAGGGGGGTGCGTAGAATCCCGTAAGGCTCGTTCGAAGGCCTGCGCAAACAAGTCATATAAAGACATCTTTATGGGTTGATTGCCCCGGCGGGCGGGGCGCGCTATAGCGGCGCCTTGAAAATCCTCGCCGCGAGAACCCCCGCATGACCGACTACATCGTTCGCGACATTTCCCTCGCCGATTTCGGCAACAAGGAAATCGCCATCGCCGAAACCGAAATGCCGGGCCTGATGGCGCTGCGCGACGAGTACGGGGCGGCACAGCCGCTGAAGGGCGCTCGCATCGCCGGCTCCCTGCACATGACCATCCAGACGGCGGTTCTGATCCAGACGCTGGAAGCCCTGGGCGCCGAAGTGCGCTGGGCCTCGTGCAACATCTTCTCGACCCAGGACCACGCCGCCGCCGCCATCGCCGCGTCGGGCACGCCGGTCTTCGCGTTCAAGGGCGAGACCCTGGAAGAATACTGGGACTACGCCCACAAGATCTTCGAATGGGCCGACGGCGGCTATCCGAACCTGATCCTCGACGACGGCGGCGACGCCACCCTGCTGTGCGTGCTCGGCCCGAAGGCCGAGAAGGACCCTTCGGTTCTCGACAACCCGCAGAACGAGGAAGAAGAAGCCCTCTTCAAGGTCATGAAGCGCTATCTGGCTGAGAAGCCGGGCTTCTACTCGGCCATCCGCGACGCCATCGGCGGCGTGTCGGAAGAGACGACCACGGGCGTGCACCGCCTGTATCAGATGGCCGAGCGCGGCGAGCTGCCCTTCCCCGCCATCAACGTCAACGACAGCGTCACCAAGTCCAAGTTCGACAACCTGTACGGCTGCCGTGAATCGCTGGTGGACGCCATCCGTCGCGGCACCGACGTCATGCTGTCGGGCAAGGTGGCGGTGGTCTGCGGCTACGGCGACGTGGGCAAGGGCTCGGCCGCTTCTCTGCGCAACGGCGGCGCCCGCGTCATCGTCACCGAAATCGACCCGATCTGCGCCCTGCAGGCCGCGATGGAAGGCTATGAGGTCCAGACCCTGGAGGACGTCGCCGACAAGGCCGACATCTTCGTCACCACGACGGGCAACAAGGACGTCATCCGTCTCGAACACATGCGTGCGATGCGCAACAACGCCATCGTTTGCAACATCGGTCACTTCGACTCGGAAATTCAGGTCGCCGCCCTGAAGAATTTCAAGTGGGACGAGATCAAGCCGCAGGTCCACCACGTGGAGTTCCCGGACGGCAAGAAGATCATCCTGCTGTCGGAAGGCCGCCTGGTGAACCTGGGCAACGCCACGGGCCACCCGTCCTTCGTGATGTCGGCCTCCTTCACCAACCAGACCCTGGCCCAGATCGAGCTGTGGACCAACGCCTCGAAGTACGAGAACAAGGTCTACACCCTGCCGAAGCATCTGGATGAGAAGGTCGCCTTCCTCCACCTGGCCAAGCTGGGCGCCAAGCTGACCAAGCTGACCCAGGAACAGGCTGACTACATCTCGGTCCCGACCGAGGGCCCGTTCAAGCCGGAACACTACCGCTACTAAGGCCCGTCCAAGGCCGGAATGCAGAAACCCCGCGCCGACGAGGGCGCGGGGTTTTTCTTTGGGCGAAATCTTGGCTGTCATCCCGGAAGCGGCGCAGCCGCTATCCGCGACCACGAGAAGCGCTGACGACTGTGTCCGTGGCGGTCCCGGCTCTTCGCTTCGCTGCGGCCGGGATGACGGGATGGGGCGAAGGTTTCAGGCTGCGTCGCGCGGATCGTAGGCGTCGGTTTCGCGCCCCATAAGGCCGGTCTCGAAGTCCATGAAGATGTCGATCAGCTCGTCGACCCCGACCGGCGGGGCCTTGGGGCCGAAACGGAAGCGCCAGAAGCTGACGATGTGCTGCACCGCCCCCAGTTGGTCGCCCAGCCGCGCGAACAGGGTCGGGGCCTCCAGCAGGAAGTCGCGGAAGGCGATGGGATTGCCCTCGCGCGTCAGCCCCGCATAGGCGTCGTCGTAGTAGCGCAGGGTGCGGCTGACCTCTTCGCAGGTCTTCATGATCCGTCCGCGCAGCACGGCGCGGCCGCGGTCGATGTATTCCTTGGCGGCGCGGTCGCTGGGGCCGACGGGTTTCACCGTTCCCACCTCGTCGGCGACGTGGACGATGTCGGCCATCAGGCTGGCCAGGGTCCACTTGTAGTAGAGGAAGCCCTTCCAGCAGAAGACGCCCTCCTGATACTGCTCGGGCTCCAGCCTCAGGGTCGTGCGCAGGGCCTCCAGCCGGTCGCCGGGGGCGTTGGACAGGATCTTGGTCGCCATGCGCGCGGTCGAACCGACCGCCGCCACGCCGCCGCCCATGCTGAGGGTGACCAGGGGCTCGATCTCGGCCTGGACGAAGGTCAGCATCCGCTCCAGGTCGGCCTCGCTGAGCGCGAAGTAGCAGGGCGCCGCATCGACCTCGCCGCGCCTCAGCTGCTCGCGCAGCAGGAAGGGGTCCAGCGACGGCAGCTGGTCCATCAGCCGCAGGGTCTTCAGGTCAGGGTGGTCGGCGGCGATGCCGAAAGCCTCCTGCATGGCGCGCTCGAAGCCGATCTGGTTGACGAAGACGAAGCGCCCCCCGGTCTTCAGGTCGGTGCTGTCGATCGGCACCACCACCTTGGTCGCCACCTGGCGGCGGCCGGGGAAGGAATCGGTCTCGTTGCGGCGTAGCCGGTGCTTGATGATCAGCGACGTGTTCAGCGCCGGGGTGCGGAACATGGGGCGCTCGGCCCAGTCGTCGGTCTCGCCGTGCTCGTCAAAGACCTTGAGCAGGTTCAGCACGCGCGCCGTGGAGGCGGTGCGGCGAAGGTGTTCCAGATTGCGGACGGCGCGATCAGTCATGGCGGCGACACTGCCCGGCAAAGATGACTAACGGCTTAGCTGCAAGGAAAGAGGGCCGCCTCGGGGGAGGCGGCCCTGTCAGTTTGGGAAGGAAACCGAAATCAGAAGGTCGTCGTCACCGACACCCAGAGGCGGCGCGGCTCCTGGTTGTTGGCGTATTCCGGCGCATAGGCGACGGGCGTGCCGTAGGGCAGGAGGCTGACGAAGTCCTTGTTGAACAGGTTGTAGATGGTGGCGTTGATCGTGACCCGCTCGGTCACGTCATAGGATCCGCCCAGGTGGAACAGCTCATAGGCCTTGTAGTCGCCCCAGGCGTCGCGGGCGGCGCCCAGACCGCGGAAGCGCTCTGAACGGTACTCGCCGCGCAGCCACAGGTTCATCCTGTCCGTGGCGTTCCAGCGCAGGCTGGCGTTGACCATGTGCTCGGGGGTGTCGGTCAGGGGCTGGCCCTTGGCCGCGCCCGACTTCTGCTCGCTGTCGGTGTAGGTGTAGTTGCCCGATAGGGTCCAGTCGGGGGCGAAGCGCCAGCGCGCCGCCGCCTCGAGCCCGCGCGTCACGGCCTCGTCCACGTTCACCTGCTGGCTGAAGGTGGCGTAGTTGGCCCAGAAGCCGACATCGGTGCAGCCGGTCTTGTTGTAGGTTCCGGCGTCATACTCGGCGCGCGTCAGGCCGAAGGTGCAGTTCGCGACCGGCGTGCCGGCGGCGATCTTGTCCTGGAACTCGTTGTTGAAGACGGTGAGGTTGGCGCGGAAGGTCGAGCCGTTGTCATAGAAGACGGCGATCTCGCTGGAGGTCGAGGTCTCGGGCTTCAGGCCCGGCGAACCCAGCAGGGGCAGGCGGCCCTGCGAGCCGAAACCGTTGATGCCCTCGGCCAGTTGCTCCAGACGCGGGGTCTTGAAGCCCTGGCTGACGCCGCCCTTGATCGTCCACTCCGGCGAGGCGTTCCACACCAGATAGGCGCGCGGGCTGAAGTGCGAACCGAACTTGGAATGGTCGTCGTGACGCGCGCCGAGCGTCAGCGCCAGGCTGTCGGTGAAGCGCCACTCGTCCTCGGCGAACAGGGCCCACTGGGTGTGCTCGAAGGTCGTGGGGGCCACGCCGTCTACCATCTCGGCGTCCCAGTACTGGCCGCCGACGGTGAAGGTGTGGTTGCGCCACTGCGAGAACAGCTTGGTGTCGAAGATGGTGTTTTCCGACACTAGATCGCGCGCGCCGCCGGCCCCGGGCACGCCGTTGGGGATGATGCGGCCGATGGTTTCGGTCTTGCCGAACGACAGGTTGGATTCCAGCACGCCGAACGGCAGGCGCCAGTTATGGGCCAAGGCGTACTGGTCGCGGTTGAACTCCAGCGCGTTTCCGTAGCCGCCGGCGGTGGTGTTGGTGCCCATCTGGCCCTTGGCGTTGTCGTACCACTGACGCGAGACGTCCACGTCCAGCCACAGGTCGTGGTCGGCGTGCGGGGTCAGGGTCAGGCGGCCGCCCAGGGTCCAGATCTCGCTCTCGGTCGAGCTGCGGCCAAAGCCGGTGACGGGGGTCTCGACGCCGCCGACGTTCTCGAACTTCAGGTTCGACTGCTCGCGCGTCAGATAGGAGCCGCGCACGGCCAGGCCCATCAGGTCCTTCACCAGCGGGCCGTTGGCGTAGAATTCGCCGCCCCAGATGTCGCCGAAATCGTCGTCGCCCTGCAGGGTGTAGTTGGCCGAGGCCGAGCCGCCCCAGACGTCGCCGACCTTGCGGGTGATGATGTTGACCACGCCGCCCATGGCGTCAGACCCGTAGAGGGTCGAGACCGGGCCGCGCACGACCTCGATGCGCTCGATGGCCGAGACCGGCGGCATGAAGCTGGACGAGGTTTCGCCGAAACCGTTCGGGGTCACGCTGCCGGCTGTGTTCTGGCGACGGCCGTCGATCAGGATCAGGGTGTAGTCCGAACCCATGCCGCGGATGTTGATGGTCTGGCCGCCGGTCTTGCCGACGGCGGCGCCGACATCGACGCCTTCGATATTGGTAAGGATCTCGGCGATCGAGGCGGCACGCATCTCCTCGATGTCCTGACGCGGCACGACGCTGATCGAAGCCGGGGCCTGGGTGATGCGTTGTTCGAAGCCCGAGGCGGTGACGACGACGTCGGCGACGGTGGTGGCCGTCTGGCGCTGCTGTTCGGTCAGTTCCTCCGCCATCGCGGCCTGACCCGAGGCGAGGGCGGCCAGGGCGGTGGCGGCCAGAAGGGTCGGGCGACGAGAAGCAGCGAAGAAAGACATGAATAGCCCCGATTGATTGCGAGCGCTTCTCAACAGCAACGGTCCGGGCGTGGCAATGGGGGTGTGCGAATAGGTCGCAATTGCGGATATGTCCGGCGCGGCGTCGCGGACGCTGGCGCAGCTCCGAAGCGGAGCCTAGAAGGCGAGCATGGAAATCTTCGACATCCTGATCCTCATCGCCATTGCGGCCGTCACCATCACGCTCGGCTTCGGCGTCTACAGCCTGTATCGCGGCGGCGATTTCGCCCGCTCGAACTCCAACAAGCTGATGCGGCTGCGCGTCATCCTTCAGGCCGTGGCGGTGCTGTTGCTGATGGCCGGCATGTGGTGGAAAACCACGCACGGCGGCTGATTTCGCTCAGAAACTCAAGAGGGGGCGCAGACATGGTCACGCTGAACAAGATCTACACCCGCACCGGCGACGCCGGGCAGACCCGCCTGGCCTCGGGCGCGCCAGTGTCCAAGACCGACCTGCGGGTCGAGGCCTATGGTGCGGTGGACGAACTGAACGCCGTCATCGGCGTGGCCCGTCTGAACAGCGGCCAGCACGACCGCATCGACGCCATGCTGGGCCGTATCCAGAACGAACTGTTCGACCTCGGCGCCGACCTGGCCACGCCCCTGGACCCGGCACCGAAGTGGGAGGCCCTGCGCATCCTCGCCTCGCAGGTCGAGCGCATCGAGACCGAAATCGACTGGATGAACGAGAGCCTGAAGCCGCTGGACAGCTTCATCCTGTCGGGCGGTTCGGCCCTGTCGGCGCACCTGCATCTGGCGCGCACCGTCTGCCGCCGGGCCGAGCGCGACGCGGTGCGTTTGCAGGAATCAGGCGAGCAGGTGAACCCGGACGCGGTCCGCTATCTGAACCGTCTGTCGGATCACCTGTTCGTCGCCGCCCGCCGGGCCAACGCCAACGGCGCCGCCGACATCCTGTGGAAGCCCGGCGCGACGCGCTGAGAACCCCCTAGCGTTGCAGGGCGGCCACGCGGGCGCGTTCCGCTTCGGTCGCGGCGTCGCGGGCGCGCTTCTGGGCGTTCAGCTGATCCTCGATGGCGACCAGTTCCCGGTTCTTCTCGGCCGAGGCCTCGGCGCGGCTGACGCCGATCGGTCGGCCGGTGATCTCAGCGATCGAGATCGGCTGGGCGCAGATGCGGCTTTCGATGTCGTACCACTTGCCTTCAGCCTCGCAGCGCTCGCCCGGCTCCATCCAGAAGTGCTGGAAGACGAAGACCCCGGCGACCATGACGGCGAACAGGCTGAAGAACAGGATGTTCAGGCGGCTATTGGTCAGGAAGCGTTTCATGCAGGTCTCATAGATCAAAAATGCGCCCGCGACACGGCCGCAGTTCACGTAGCGTTACGTTGACAGGCCGGTTTCCCCGGTCCAATCCCTCGGGCCATATTTCGATGACCAAGTGGATAGGCTCATGAAGGTACTCGTCCCGGTGAAACGGGTGATCGACTATAACGTCAAGGCCCGCGTCAAGGCGGACCAGACCGGCGTCGATCTGGCCAACGTCAAGATGAGCATGAACCCCTTCGACGAGATCGCCGTCGAAGAGGCCGTGCGTTTGAAGGAAGGCAAGGAACACCATGCCGCCGGCACGGCGACGGAAATCGTCGTCGTCTCCATCGGCGTGACCCAGGCCCAGGAAACCCTGCGCACCGCCCTGGCCATGGGCGCCGATCGCGGCGTCCTGATCCAGTCGGACGCCGACCTGGAGCCGCTGGCCGTCGCCAAGCTGCTGAAGGCGGTGGTCGACGAAGAAAAGCCGGACCTGGTCCTGATGGGCAAGCAGTCCATCGACGGCGACAACAACGCCGTGGGTCAGATGCTGGCCGCCCTGCTGGACTGGCCCCAGGCCACCTTCGCCGGCAAGCTGGTCGTTGACGGCGGCAAGGCGACCGTGACGCGCGAAGTCGACGGCGGTCTGCAGACCGTGGCGGCGACCCTGCCGGCCGTGGTCACCGTGGACCTGCGCCTGAACACCCCCCGCTACGCCAGCCTGCCCAACATCATGAAGGCCAAGAAGAAGGAGATCGCGGTCAAGGCGGTCGCCGACTACGGCGTCGATGTTGCGGATCGCCTCAAGGTTCTGAAGGTGACGGAGCCGCCGAAGCGTTCGGCGGGCGTCAAGGTCGCTGACGCGGCCGAACTGGTTTCCAAGCTCAAAGACGCAGGGGTTCTGTAATGGCCGTTCTCGTCATCGCCGATCACGACGGCGCGACCGTTCGCGACACCACCCACAAGACCGTGACGGCGGCCCTGGCCCTGTCGTCGGACGTGGACGTTCTGGTCCTGGGCCAAGGCGCTCAGGCCGTGGCCGACGCCGCCGCCAAGATCACGGGCGTGCGCAAGGTCCTGCTGGCCGAGGGCGACGCCGTCGCTCACGGCTTGGCCGAAGCCGTCGAAGCCACTGTCCTCCCGCTGGCCGCTGGCTACGACGCCATCCTGTCGCCCGCCACCACGGACGGCAAGAACTTCGCCCCGCGCCTGGCCGCCAAGCTGGACGTCGCGCCGATCTCGGACATCGTCGAGGTCGTCTCGGCCGATACCTTCGTGCGTCCGATCTACGCCGGCAACGCTCTGGAGACGGTGCAGTCGGCCGACGCCAAGAAGGTCATCACCGTGCGCCCGACGGCCTTCGCCGCCGCCGCTGAAGGCGGTTCGGCCTCGGTCGAGACCGTCGCCGCCGGTGAAGCGCCCAAGACCGCCTTCGTCTCCGAGGAAATGGTCAAGTCGGACCGCCCCGAACTGGGCGCCGCCAAGATCATCGTCTCGGGCGGTCGCGCCCTGGGTTCGGCCGAAGAGTTCCACGCCGTCATGGAGCCCCTGGCCGACAAGCTGGGCGCCGCCATCGGCGCCTCGCGCGCCGCCGTCGACGCGGGCTACGCCCCCAACGACTATCAGGTCGGCCAGACCGGCAAGGTCGTGGCTCCGGCCCTCTACATCGCCATCGGCATCTCCGGCGCCATCCAGCACCTGGCCGGCATGAAGGACTCCAAGGTCATCGTCGCCATCAACAAGGACGCCGACGCCCCGATCTTCCAGGTCGCCGACTACGGCCTGGTCGCCGACTACAAGACCGCCGTGCCGGAGCTGATGGCCGCCCTGGGCTGATCGGTTTCGCAGGCTGAACATGAAGCGCGCCGGATGGGAAACTGTCCGGCGCGTTTTCAGTTGGCGTTCCATTCCTGCCGTCATCCCGGACGGGCCGTCAGGCCGATCCGGGACCGAGGCGCCGGCTCCAGACGCGACATCTCCAGTCAAGGCCCCACCGCCTGGGTTCCGGATCTTCGGCTCGCAGGCGAGCCTTCGTCCGGGATAACGTCAGGGAGTTGGCCGCAGGGCTCGAACGGGTCAAACACCTTCCCATGACCGCCCGCCTCGCCATCAAGCTGACGCCCCGCGCCGCCGCCGACCG
>DAIOID010000002.1:0-3906 GCA_036744355.1 Brevundimonas sp. | reverse complement strand
TGCGGGCGCGAGGGGGTCTCGCTCATGTTGCTTAACCGTCTGCGGGGCCCAAGCCTCGCTGTTCTCACCTGCGCGCTCGGCGCCCTGGCCCTGTCGGCCTGCGCCACGACCGGCGACGCCGCGCCCAAGACCGAGACGGCCTCGGCCGCGTCGTCCAGGGACCGCACCATGGCCCCTGGCCTGGACGGCTGGGCCAATGCCGACCCCTATCCCTCGACCTATCGCGGCCTGCCGCGTGAAAACCTGGCCCTGGTCGGCGCCACGGTCCTGACCGGCACGGGACAGAAGATCGAAGGCGGCGTGGTCATCGTCACCGACGGCCGCATCGCCGCTGTCGGCGGGGCGAACACCCCGGTCCCGGCGGGCCACAAGGTGGTCGACGCGCGCGGTCGCTACGTCACGCCCGGCGTCATCGACATCCACAGCCACCTCGGCGTCTATCCCTCGCCCGGCGTCATGGGCATGAGCGACGGCAACGAAGCCACCAACCCGAACACGGCACAGGTCTGGGCCGAACATTCGATCTGGCCGCAGGACCCCGGCTTCAACACCGCCCGCGCGGGCGGGGTGACGACGCTCCAGATCCTGCCCGGCTCGGCCAACCTGTTCGGCGGGCGCGGCGTGACGGTGCGCAACGTCCCGTCGGTCACCATGCAGGGGATGAAGTTCCCCAACGCTCCCTATGGCCTGAAGATGGCCTGCGGCGAGAACCCGTCGCGCGTCTACGGCGGCCGCAATCAGTCGCCGGCCACCGGCATGGGCAATGTCGCCGGCTATCGCGCCGCCTTCATCGCCGCCCGCGACTACAAGGAAAAGTGGGACAAGTGGCGCGAGACCGGTCAGGGCACGCCCCCGACCCGCAACCTGCAGCTCGAGACCCTGGCCGGCGTGCTGGACGGCTCGATCCTGATCCAGAACCACTGCTACCGCGCCGACGAGATGGCGGTCATGCTCGATGTGGCCAAGGAGTTCGGCTACAAGATCACCACCTTCCACCACGCGGTCGAGGCCTACAAGATCGCGCCGATGCTGGCCCGTGAAGGCGTCTGCGCCGCCATGTGGACCGGCTGGTGGGGCTTCAAGATGGAGGCCCTGGACGGTATCGAGGAGAACGCCGCCCTGACCGACGCGCCCGAGGGCTCGTGCGCCGTCATCCACTCCGACGACGCCGAACTGATCCAGCGCCTCAACCAGGAAGCCGCCGCCGCCCTGTCGGCCGGTCGTCGCGCCGGGCTGAACCTTTCCGAAGAACACGCCATCAGCTGGATCACCCTGAACGCCGCCCGCGCCATCGGCATCGACAAGGAGACCGGCTCGCTGGAGCCCGGCAAGCGCGCCGACGTGGTGATCTGGAGCGCCGATCCCTTCTCGGTCTACGCCCGCGCCGATCAGGTCTTCATCGACGGGGGCCTGGCCTTTGACCGCGCCAACCCCGCCTACCAGCCCGTATCCGATTTCGAACTGGGTCAGCCCGGCTTCGGCCAGTCCGCCGCCGGCGTCGCCCAGGGAGCTCGCTGAACCATGCGTATCCAAACCCTTCTCGCGGGCGCAGTTGCAGCCCTCGCTCTCGTCGGTCCCGCCGCGGCGCAGGACGTCGCCATCACCAACGCCCGCATCCTGACCGGCTCCTCGGTGATCGAGAACGGCACGGTCGTCGTGCGCAACGGCCGGATCGTCTCGGTCGGCGCCGGCGCGGCTCCGGCAGGACTGCGGACCATCGATGCGCGCGGCCAGATCGTGACGCCCGGATTCGTCGCCGTGGACTCCGGTCTCGGCGGCTCGGAAGTCGGTTCGGTGCGCGGCTCCAACGACCTGTCGAACAGCGCCAACACCCTGAGCGCCGCTTTCGACCTGTCCTATGGTCTGGACCCCTGGTCCTTCACCCTGCCGGTCGCCCGCCTCGGCGGCGTCACCCGCGCCGTCGTCACGCCCCAGCACGCGGGCTCGGGCGGCGGCCACAGCCATGACGACAGCGACTTCGCCGGGGCCGGTCACGGCGGCTATCAGTCGCCGGGTCTGTTCGCCGGTCAGGCGGCGGTCATCAAGCTGGGCGGCGCCGACATCCTGGTGAAGCCGCGCGTGGCCATGGTCGCTCCCTTCGGCGAGGCCGGAAAGGGCGTCGCCGGCGGTGCGCGCGGGGCCGAGTTCGTCCTGTTCAAGGAGACTCTGGCCGAGGTCCGCCTCTATGCCCGCAACAAGGCCGCCTATGACCGTGCCGCGCTTCGCGACCTGTCGCTGTCGCGCGCCGATCTGGAAGCCCTGATCCCGGTGGCCAACGGCGCCATGCCGTTGATCGTCACCGTCAATCGGGCTTCTGACATCCAGCAGGTCCTGCGTCTGGCCAGAGAAGAGGGCGTCAAGGTCATCCTCGACGGCGCCGCCGAAGGCTGGCTGGTCGCCGACGAGATCGCGGCGGCCAAGGTTCCTGTCCTGCTGCACCCCCTGACCAACCTGCCCGGCAATTTCGAGATGCGGGCGGCGCGGATGCAGAATGCGGCGGCGCTGAACGCCGCGGGCGTGGTCATCGCCATCAAGGGCAATGAGGGCTCGACCCACCGCGCCCGCGACATCCGCTACAACGCCGGCAACGCCGTCGCCCACGGCCTGCCCTTCGCGGCGGCCATCCAGGCGATCACCGTCAATCCGGCCCGCATCTTCGGCTTCGACGGCCAGTTCGGCGAACTGAAGCCGGGCGCGGCGGGCGACGTCGTGGTCTGGTCGGGCGATCCGCTGGAGCCGCTGAGCCAGCCCTCGGCCGTCTTCATCGATGGCGTGGAGCAGCCGCTGCAAGCCCGCAACCTTCTGCTGCGCGACCGCTACCGCACCGGCGGCGAGGGGGCCATGCCGGTGGCCTATCCGCAATAAACCGCTTCTCCCCTTGGAGAGAAGGTGGGCGCCGCAGGCGCTAGGATGAGGGGTGTCAGCGCCGCGATCGAAAGGTCGCGGCGCTTTCTTTTGTGCAATCGGCGAGGGGCGAAGAGACCCCTCATCCGTCTCGCTGCGCGAGCCACCTTCTCCCGCAAGGGGAGAAGGGCCATAAGGCAGGGCATGGCCACCACCCTCTACATCGACGCCGACGCCTGCCCCGTGAAGGAGGAGGTCTATCGCGTGGCCCGCCGCTACGGGCTCAAGGTCTTCGTGGTCTCCAACGCCTGGATCAACGTTCCGCGCGAACCGCTGATCGAACAAGTGGTGGTCGACGCCGGGCCCGACGTGGCCGACGACTGGATCGCCGAACGCGCCGTCACCGGCGACATCGTCATCACCGCCGACATCCCCCTGGCCGACCGTTGCCTGAAATCCGGGGCCCAGGCGCTGAAGTCGAACGGCCAGCCCTTCACGCCCGATTCCATCGGCTCGGCCCTGGCCGGGCGCATGGTGGGCGAGCATCTGCGCTCGATCGGCTTGGCCACCAGCGGCCCGCCGCCCTTCTCCAACGCCGACCGCTCGCGCTTCCTGCAAGCCCTCGACACGGCCGTCGTCCGGGCGCGGAAGGTCAGCCCGTGAGCCGCATTCCCGAGGACGAGCTGGAGTTCCGCTTTTTCCGCGCCGGCGGACCGGGCGGCCAGAACGTCAACAAGGTCGCGACCGCTCTGCAGATGCGGTTCGACGTCAAGAACTCGCCGAGCCTGACCGAGCCGGTCAAGGCGCGCCTGATGAAGCTGGCGGGCAGTCGGCTGACGCTGGACGGGATCATCCAGATCACCGCCGTCCGTTTCCGCACCCAGGAACGCAACAGGGCGGACGCCATCGCGCGGCTGGACGAGATGGTGGCCGAGGCCTCTATCAAGCCGGTCTATCGCGTGCCGACCCGCCCGACACGGGCATCCAAGGAGCGACGTCTCAAGACCAAGTCGACCCGCTCGACCATCAAGAGCGGACGCGGAAAGCCGTCGCTCGACTAGG
>DAIOID010000001.1:0-128216 GCA_036744355.1 Brevundimonas sp. | reverse complement strand
CCTGAGGAAATGGTCGGAGCGACAGGATTCGAACCTGCGACCCCTTGACCCCCAGCGGCCTCCAATGCCTTTTCAGGACTGTTCAGGACTGTGCTAACGCACTGTTTTTAGAAAGTTTTTGAATTCATCTCTCTTCATCGCTATGCTTCGAGTTGCTGCAATTTGCTCCCCATTTGCTCCCCAAAATCGGGGCGCTTCGGACGAGGATTCAGATGGGCGCGACACGACTGACAGACCGGAGCGTCGCGGCGCTCAGACCGACTGACGAGCATCGTCTCGAGCTCTGGGATGCAGACCTGAAGGGTCTCTACCTGCGGGTTTCGGGGCACTCGAAAGTCTGGGGCTTTCGGTATCGGCGTCTGGATGGAAGTCAGCCGAGAGTTCGGCTCGGTCGCTATGTTCCGCCGGATCAAGCACTGGGCGACGCCGCCGCGCTGACGGTCGCGGGGGCCCGCGCGAAGGCGAGGAAACTTCAAACCGAGATCGACGCCGGCCGTGATCCAGCGACCGAAATGCAGGTCATCAAGGCCGAGGCCAAGGCTCAGACGCTGAGGACGTTCGACGACATGGCAGAGGGCTACTTCAAGGCCACCGAGACCGGAGAGTATCGCCCGAGCAAAAAGCGCAAGCGCGCGCCCACCATCCTTTCCGAACGGAACCTCTACCGGAAGCATCTCCGCCAGATCGCGGGTTTGCGCATCGAAGCGGTGACCAAGGACGTTGTGCGCAAACGCCTTCGGGAGATCCTACAAGAGGGCAAGGGAGTCACGTCTAATCGCGCCCGGAGCCTGATCAGCCAGATTTTCGCGTGGGGAATCTCCGAGGATCGGGTTCTCAGGAACCCCGCCCAGCAGCTCGACGATCTCGCGGAGGAAACCCCGCGGACGCGCGTCCTCAACGATGTCGAGTTGCGGGCGCTCTGGCGGGCTCTCGAAGACACGACCGGCTACCGACGTCCGCTGCCGAAAGGCCGGGACGAGGCGCTAATGGTGGGGCGTCCGATCCGGATCGCGATCCAGCTGGCGGCCCTACTTCTGCAGCGACGCGCGGAGGTCGCGGAGATGCGAGTCGCCGAACTCGATTTCGCCGAGCGGACATGGACGATCCCCGCCGGCCGCACCAAGGCCGGACGCACCACCGTCGTTCCCTTGGGCGAATTCTCGATCATTCTGATCAAGGAAGCCCTGGCGCTTCGGCCAAAGCCGTCGGAGGGCGCGGAGCCGTCGCCGTTCGTCTTCGTGGGGCGCGGCGAGGCGCCGGGCGCCATTCATCCCTCCGCGATCAGCCACGCCATGCGCGACATCAGGGCCGCGATCGATATTCCGGACATCACGGTCCACGATCTGCGCCGCAGCGGGGCGACCAGGCTGGCGCGAGCCAGGACAAGCCCCTTCATTCTGTCCAAGCTTCTCAACCATGCGAACGAGCTAGGCGGCGGATCGTCCATCACCATGTCGGTCTATGTCCAGCACGACTATCTTGAGGAGAAGCGGGAGGCGATCGAATGCCTGGAGCGCTTGATCCTCGCGGCGGTTCGTCCCGGCACTGAACTCCAGCCGCCCCCTCCCCCGGCCTTGCCGGCTCCACCCAGATTGCTATTCCACGAGCCCGCTTGACGGTCGAGAGGTCAGAAAGACGTTCCGCTCGCCATACGACCTGGCTGCGGGTGTGGCCAATGTACGATGCTTGCACTCCCCGCTAGCCCTCCACCCTCGCGCAGCGCATTCGAGCGCGCCAGGTGAAGCTCGTCATGGCCCACACCTGGGCAATGACTGGGCGCCAGCTTACGTCCCGCAAGGGGCATGGCTAAGGTCGGCGTTCCTTTTCCTTATCCGGTGCGATCCCGTGGATTCCAGTTTCGTAGACCTCGACATCCTGCTGACCAAGGTCCGCAACCCGCAATCCCGCACCTACTTCCTGGACGCCGTGCGGGCCTACAAGGCCGGGGCGCTGCGCGCCTCGCTCACGGCCGCCTGGGTCGCTATCGCCTATGATCTGATCGCCAAATATCGCGAGCTCAGCGCCATGGGCGATGCCGCGGCGACGGCCTTCCTACAGTCGTGGGACAATGCGACGGCCATCCGCGACATCCGGCAACTGCTTCAGCTGGAGGGCCGCATTCTCGAAGACGCCGCAGACAACACCCAGGCGATCAGCCAGATCGCGGGCCGGCAGCTCGAACGCCTGCGCGAGGATCGTCACCTCTGCGCCCATCCGGCCTTCTCCGCCGAAGCCCTCCTCTTCGAACCGACCCCCGAACTGGTTCGGATGCATCTCGTCAACGCCGTCGACCTGGTTCTCGGTCAGGAAGCCCTCCAGGGCCGCGCCATCTTCGAGGTCTTCGACGCCGACGTCCAATCATCCGGCTTCCCAACCGATCCCGCGCGGATTCTCGACTATGTCGAGCAGCGCTACCTCGCGCGAGTCCGGCCGCAGGCGATCCGCAACTTCGGAACCGTGCTTGCGAAGTCTCTGCTGAAGGGCGTTCCCGCCCATCTCGACGTCGTCCGCCCCAAGGTCGAAGCCGCGCTGGTCGCGGTTCGCGACCGGGCGGCTGCAGCCTGGCCTGACGTGGTGGCCAGCGTCGTGCGTCTGCTCGACGCGCTCGACCCGGCCGACCGCCCCCGCGCCATCGCCTTCGTCGCAGCCTTCCCCGACTTCTGGCACCTCGTGCAGGAGCCGACCCGGACCTCCCTGCAGGAGACGGTCAACAACGCCGACGGCGCCACTCTGACGGACTACCTCCTCCTAAAGGGCGTCGCCTTCGCGCCGTTCAGGGCGCCGATCCTCGCCCTGATCGCCGTCCTCGACCGGGAGGCTTTGGCTCGGGCGATCGCCGCCTCGCCCCTTCCGGAGCTTTGGCCCCAGGCGGTTGAGCTCTACGCCCAGTCCGGTAGCTTCCGCGGCTCCGAAGCGAATTTCGACGCTTACATCACGCCCTATACCGGGAGGCTCGACACGATGGCGCTCGACCAGTTGCTCGACGCTGTCGCCGCGACCGGCCAGAACTACGCGGCGTCCGGCACCAGCGCCCTGCTCCTGAGCGTAGTCCGGAACGCGGGCGCCGGACGCCTGCCATCCGCGGACGCCCGCAATCGCTTCTATCAGATGCTTCTGCGGGCGCATCGACGCGACGCCTTCGGCGAGGTCGTCGCCCTGTTCGAGGCCGACGGCTGGACGCCGCCTCCGCGGGAACGCGAGGACGAAGACGACTGACGTCTTGGCGACGCCGGGGACTGAGCAGGGACCAGCGCGAATGCGGCCTACGCGGCGACTTTCGGTTTCGACATGAAGGCGAACTTGACCTTGCCGCACATGCACTGGAGGTACTCACGTCGGCCACGTCCCGGACTTACCTCGATCAGGACGCCGCACTGGTCACAGTTGAAGAGCACGAACAGCGCCTGAAACGCGTCGATGACCGCGATCATCTCCGCCTTCTGCAAGTCAGCCCATGCATTGTAGTGGACGGCCGGATTGATCTGCCATTGTTCGACCTTGGCGTCGGTCACGGCCTGGGCGAAGGCCGTTTCACTCGCCTTCACCGCCGCCAACCGCTCCGTATCCGACCAGCTTTCCGCCGCCAGACGCGCGTCTTTGAGAAGGGACTTCATCTGTCCGATGGCCGGATCCAGCAGGTCGCCCAGGTCATGATGTCCATCGACGCTGAACTCGACCTTGGCGCGCAGCGCCTGGCAGGCTTCCGCGGATAGGTGCTCCAAAGATCGACGCAGAGCGCCAGCCGCGCCTGCGACATCGTCATTTCGCGCCTTCTCGCGCATTTCGTCCCACACGTCGCCCTTGCTCCAGGTCGTGGGACCTTCCTCCACCGTCCATTTGCGGAACTGGACCGTGTCCTTTGGGGCCACGAGGCCCGTCGTGCTCATGAACTTCAGCCAGGCGCGGTCGTGGGTGGTGAGAACGAACTGCGTGTCCGGGAACTCCGCCTTCAGCAGCTTCGACACCTCGCGCCGATGACCGGCGTCCACTGACATCAGCACGTCGTCAAGGACCGCGAAGGTGAAGCCCGTTCCCAGGAGATACCGCATCAGGGCGAGGTAGAGACACAGGCCCATGCTGTCCTGGTGTCCCTCGCTATGGTAGGCGCCCGGCGGAAAGAAGCCCCGTCCGTAGAAGTCCACCCCGAAGCCGAGCTTTCCCAGGGAGGGTTTCAGTTTGGCCTCGAAGTTCCCCTCGTCATCGGCGTTGATGCGGCGGTAGAGCTCGGCGAAATGGCCTTGAACGTCTTCGTAGACCTTCTCCAGCGCCGCGGTGGAGGTCGCGGAGTACAGGTCGAAGACCTTCTTCGCCCTGTCGGCGCGGGCGTTCGCCGTCCGGGCGGCCGCGCTGGCTGTCCGCAACGCCTCAAGGCGCAACTGACCCGTGATGAGGTAATCGCGCGCGGCGTCCTGGTCCGAAGGCTCCGGCAGTCCGCCGATGGCTCCCGAAAGCCGGGTCAACACATCGACCAAACCTGCGGAGGGCGTCAGCTCGTCAAGCCGGGCCAGCGTCTTGTCGAGCGGCAGAAGCGCCGCAAGCGCAGCGCCGGCATCGACCAGGGCCTTGCCATGGTCGGCGATCTGATCGAGTTCATGGGCTTCGAGAAGCGACTTGCCTGTGAGGTAGACCGGCCGGGTCAAAGCCGCTTCCGCTTCGAGCGCGTCTCGAACCCCCATCAGCTTGTCTTCGGCCGCCGCGCGCAGGACCTTGACTGCCTCCAGTTTCGCCCGCTTGGCCTGAATGATCGCGGTGAGCTCGTCCAGGGTCTTGGGCGTGTCGCAGACGGGACAGACTTCACCCTCATAGAGATCGAGAGCCGTCTTGAGAAAATCGTCGCGCACGACGTCCTTCAGCAGGGATTCGTCAGCGATTAGCCGCTCGACCGCCGTCCTCGCCGCCGCGACCTGGGCGCGGACGTCTTCCCCCGATCGCCGATCGACTGAGTCCCGCAGCGCGGCGAGATCAGCGGCGGCGACCGCCTTGTTGACCGCGGCGACCGGGCCGCCCGCTTGTGAGCTCAACCCATCGCGTAGCGACCCCTCGGGCCCCAGCGTCGAAAGACCCTCCAGTCCAAGCACCCTCCGGCGCCGGTTGGCGGCTTCGAGGATTTCCGGTGCGGTCGCGTCAGCGATATCCATCGCGCGTACAAACTCAGCCTTCGCCGCATCACGGGTCGCGGCCGCGGCCTTCGCAGCGGCCTGACTGGCGTTAGAGATGCGCTGCAGCCGCGTTCTCAGGACTTCGAGGTCGTCCAGTTTGAGGAGAGCCTGGACGTCCTTGGCGCGTTGACCCGGCTCGGTCAGGACAAAGCGAATGATCTCCCGGCGAGACAGGGCGATCTCCGGATGGGCCTCCAGCTGGCGGAACACCGCCTGCACCTCCGGGCTGTCAGGATGGGCCTGAAGCACGGCGGGCGCCTTCACCGATCGCCGAACCTGGACGGATCGCCTGAGCGACGGGATCCACACTGTTGCTTCGACGAACGCCTTCTCCGGTTCCGTCTTCCTATCGACGTGAGGGCCATGATCCTTGATGGACAGGTCGCCGCGGCCTTTCCCTGTCAGGCGCGAGATTGTGCCCGTCAGAACGAACTCCAAGGCGTCCACGACACCGCTCTTGCCGGTGCCGTTGGAGCCGCAGACGGCGAAGTTCCGCCGCTGAAGATTAAGCGACAGGCTACGGATGCCGCGGAACTCCGCGATCGTGAGGCTCTCGACCTGGATCATGCCGGATCGCCTCCGAAGAGCGCCTGACTGATCGCGGCCTCGCTGAGATCCTTCTTCGTGATGAGCGTATCGACCAACCGCTGTGCGGTGTCAGCCAGCCCCTCTTCGGATTCAACAGCGGTCGTGAACGCCGTCAATACACGGTCGAGCACGGACAGGTCCGTGGCCGGTTCGTTCGATTGAGCGTCTTGGTCTGTCATTGTCGCCTCCCCGGTCAGGAGCCTAGAGCAACTGCGCGGCACAACCAACACGATTGACCGAGACGACTTTCCCGCTTGCTGGCGGGTAAGCCAAGCCCGCCGGCCCAATCCGTGATAAAGCCGATCAGCGCCCTGTCGCGCTCGCCATCCTCGCGCCTGCCAGGCTATCGGACTCGCGACTATTTCATTTCGACGCTGGAGCGTCGGCGCCGCTCGAGCAGACGGCTAGAGCCGCAGGCGAGGACAGTCGATGACGCTCCAACATCCCGAATGGCATCCGCAGCGCCATCCCGACTTCGACGACCGAATGGCCGTCGAAAGCGCGACGCTTCTCCAAAAGCTGCGAACGGACCCCGTCTATCGGAGGGCCTGCCTGGACGATCCGCGCGGTCTTCATCGAGACCTCTACTCCGCCTTCGTCCCGCCAGCCCATCCGGAATACGCCGGCGGCTATCGCGGCGTCCCCGGCACATCCCTCGCGCTGCGTGTCATGGGCGGTCCGAGCGTCATCGTCGAGGGTCAGACGTTCACCTTCATGGACCCGCCGGACGTCCCTTCGGCCATGCAAAGCCTCGTCGGGACCGTGCGCTTGCGGATCGACACCCTCGTCGAGCCGTGGGACCAGTTGGTGACGCTCTCTTATCTCTTCAGCCAGTTCGGCTTCATCCATCCCTTCCTGGATGGAAACGGGCATGTGCAACGGTCGCTCTTCGCGGCCGCGGCGGTGGAGATGAACCTGCCGCTCTCCAACCGGTTCGCGATCCATCCACGACCGTACGACTTCCTGCTGGCCCACACGCTTGAAAACTACAGTCGCCGCCCCGCCCAGCGACCGCAGTGGTTGAGCGCCGTGGCGGAGTATCTGGTTCAGTGGCTTGAGGGACCGTTCGACGCCCCGGGCATGGGCATGGCGCCTCTTGACCGGGAGGGTGGCTAACGGCGGGGATGGGCGCGCCAGCCCCCGCGCGGAGACCGGGCCCGACGTTCGATCCTCTGGCCGTGCGATAGGCCGGGATATCCAGAAGATGGGCGTCGCCGTAGGTTCGAGCGCCCGCGACGATCACCACGCCGTCGCCGAACTCGATCACGCAGTTCGATCCCTGCGGCGGATCGTCAATCACCGAGACAACCGCGCCCGGGTAGGGATGGCTCCTGGAGAAACGAAAGCGCATGCGCCGTCTGCGCCCGCCGCGTCGTGCGGTTCCCGAGCCCTGAACGTCGGGATATGGACGCGCGCTGGCGGCCTGAGCCCGACGATTGACCGATCAGGCATCCGATCGGCCAACAGCCGAGCCGCACCCGGTTGCACAGGGTTCGGTGATGCGCCCTTCAAGCCACCGGGCGGTCAGAACTCACGCCCGGCTGCGCCGGTGGTCGCCGCGGCGGATTGAGCCAGGCTTGCACCGGGCCGTCGAAACCGTATCGGAACACCGCCGCCGCCGCAAAGGCGGAGGCCAGACCCAGCCCCCAGACGCCCCAGCGAACGGTCGCCGGCCAGGCCGCCTGGCCAAGGGCGTCGAACGCGCCAAACCAGACGATCCGGGTCACTTCGTTGGTCAGGAACATAGCGAAGGACATAAGACCAAGCTGCTCGATCAGCCGTGACGGACGCGCCACGGGCAGGGCTCCGGCGGCCCAGATCATGACGGTGAGCAGGAGAAGCGAAATCAGGGCGAGATCGGACACGGCCTGGGCCGCGATCAGACCCGCGAAGGCGGCGAGCCCCATCCATGCCGCACGGACCGGCGGGACCCAGACGCGCGCGCCTAGGATCGCAGCCGCGACGCCCAGCAGGAACAGGGGCAGCGCCCGGATGAATCCGTGACGGAGCGGAAGCCGGTAGAGGGGGTCGCCCAACCATGCCCGGCTCGCACCATCCGCCACCAGAAGCAGCATTACGACGCCTGCAACCACGAGCCAAGGGCGCAGGCGCCAGAGCGCCCTGCAGATCCAGGGCAGGGCCAGGTAGCAGCCCAGCAGCGCCGATAGCGTCCAGGTCGGGGCGTTCCAGCCCTGCCCGCCCGGGACGCCGTAGGCCTGGACGAGGAAGACCTGGGCCGGAAGCTCGGGCCAGGCGAACCATTGCGGGTTGCTCGGACGGATTCCGACGGCGGCGGCGGTCGCGACGAGCAGCGCGAGCGCGGCGATGACGACGAGATGAGAGGGCGCGACGCGAAGAAGCCGTTGGCGCACATACAGGGAGAGCGAGAGGGTGCGATTGGCGAAGCCCTCCCCGTAGATGCGCGCGAGGACGTACCCCGAGTCGATGATGAAGAAGTTCGTCAACAGGTAGCCCCGGTCGAAGACGGGATGAACCTCGCCGAGCGCGACCGGGGCGGCCTCGCGGAAATGGTAAAGGACGATCAGGGCGGCCGCCACGAAACGCAGAATGTCGAGCCATCCCCCGCGCGTGATCCGGACGGGAACCCGCGCAGTGGCCTCTAGGGCCGTCATCGGCCGGGCCTGACGGAAGCGGCGGCGTCTGGGACGGCGTGCCTGTGGGGCGGCGCGAGATTGATCTGATCGCGTCCGACGTACAAGGCGGCGGTCCCGAGAACGCACACCAGCGCCAGGATCGCGGCCAACAGCCGGCCGGCCGGGTCCTTGGCCGCCATCCGGAAGGTCAAGGCGGTCAAAAGAAGCATCAGCCCGCCGAAGGCGCCGTACAGGGGAAACCGGTAAGTCGTCGCCATGGGCGCCGCCACGCAGAAGACGACGAAGGCGGCCACCAGGCCGGCCCCGACCGCGATCAGGGTGTCTCGGACCGGCCGAAACGGCGCCGGCGGACGGGGGCGCCGGGACCTACCGCGGGCGCGGTATTTGCCGGGACGCCAGCGGGGCGCCCGGCTGTGGATCGTGGACCGCTTTGAGCCCATCGGCCTAGTTCGACCGGCTCTCGCGGGTGGCCAGCCACACCCGCATGCGGACGATCTCCGCCTCCTGGGTCCGGATGACCTCTTCGGCAAGGCCGCGAACCTCCGGATCGGAGCCATGCTCAAGCGCGATCCTGGCCATGGCGACCGCGCCCTCGTGGTGCGCGATCATACCCCGCATGAAGTCGACGTCGGCGTCGCCGCTGTACTCGATCTCCATGGCCGAATGCATCCGGGCGTTGGCCTCCTTGTAGGACCGGGTCGCCGGGCTGTCGGCCGCCGCGTCGCTGTGGCCGGCGTGCTGATCGATCGGCCGGGCATCGACCGCCACGGTCGCGGACGGCCTTGCGGCCTGACGGGACAGCACTCCAAAGCCGAACACCGAGACGAGAAGGAAGAGCGCGATCACGCTGACCCATCCGATGCGTTTCATAGGGGTTCTCCTGTGCTTGAGGTTTGCGAGTTCACACGGCCTCTCGCGGGCCGCGCCAGGCGAGCAGACGCAGCGCGTTGAAGACGACCAGCAGCGTCGACCCCTCGTGGAGGGCCACCGCCGGACCGATGCCGAGCCCGAAGATCGTCGCCGGAACGAGGAAGGCCACCACGCCGAGGCTGACGAACAGATTCTGTCGGATGATGCGGCGGGTCTGCCGGCTGAGGCCGACGGTGAACGGCAGCTTTGACAGGTCGTCAGCCATCAGGGCGACGTCGGCCGTCTCCAGGGCGACGTCCGATCCGGCCGCCCCCATGGCGACGCCCACGGTCGCCGTCGCCATCGCCGGGGCGTCGTTGACCCCGTCTCCGACCATGGCGACCTTGGCCTCCGCCCGCAGTGTCTTGATGGCCTCGACCTTGTCCTCCGGCATCAGGTCGCCCCAGGCTTCGGTCAGGCCGACTTGCCCGGCGACCGCCTGGGCGGCCTTCTGATGGTCGCCCGAGATCATGATCATCCGGCGAATGCCGAGCGCGCGCAGCGCCGTCAGCGTCTCGCGCGCCTTCGCCCTGGGCGTGTCCAGAAGTCCGATGACGCCGAGGTCCTTGTTCCCCTGCCGCACCACCATGAGGGTGCGGCCCTCGTTGCGCAGGGCGGCGACCGCGATCTCCGTGTCGGGGCCGAGCGGCGCGATGCCGTCGGCGCCGAACATCTCCGGCTTGCCGATCCAGATCTCCTTCCCCTCCAACCGGGCGGTGACCCCCTTCCCCGTCAGGCTGCGCAGATCCGTCGCGGTTCGCGCGGGCGCGGTCGCCAGGCGCTGGCTTCCATCCCGGACGATCGCCTCCGCGAGCGGATGGTCGCTGAGCCGTTCGACGGCGACGGCGATCTCCAGCAGCTCGTCTTCGGTCGTCTGGCCGAAGGGCACGACATCGGTGATCCGCGGCTTGCCTTCGGTGAGGGTTCCGGTCTTGTCGAAGGCGATGGCGTCCAGCGCGCCGAGGTTCTCCAGCGGCGCCCCACCCTTCACTAGGACCCCGGCCCGGGCCGCCCGGGCCACGCCGGACAGCACCGCGCTGGGCGTGGCGATGGCCAGGGCGCAGGGGCTCGCCGCCACCAGCACCGCCATCGCGCGGTAGAAGCTGTCGCGGAAGGGCTCGTCGACGACCACCCAGGCGAACAGGAGAACGAAGGCCAGACCGAGGACCAGGGGAACGAAGACCCGTTCGAAGCGGTCGGTAAAGCGCTGCGTCGGCGATTTCTGGGTCTCGGCCTCGCTGACCATCCGGACGACCTTGGCCAGGGTCGTGTCGTTGGAGCGCCGCGTCGTCTCGATCTCGATCGCGCCGCCGCCGTTGATCGTGCCAGCGAAGACCACCGACGACGCCGCGACCGATTCGGGTCTGGCCCGCGCTTCCTCGGCGTCCGCGACCGGCTGCTTGTCGACCGGGATGCTCTCTCCGGTGACCGGCGCCTGGTTGACGCTGGACGTGCCCTTGATCACGAAGCCGTCGGCCGGCAACCGCTCGTTCGGCCGGACGACGACCAGGTCGCCGATCTCCAGCTGCTCCACGGGCAGTTCGACGACCTGATCGCCGCGCCGCACATGGGCGGTGCGCGGCGCCAGGGCCGCCAGCGCCTCGATCGCCTTCTTGGCGCGGCCCATGGCGTAGTGCTCGAGCGCGTGCCCCAGGCTGAACAGGAACAGCAGCAGCGCCCCCTCCGCCCAGGCGCCCAGCGCGGCCGCGCCCGCGGCCGCGACCAGCATCAGGGTGTCGATCTCGAACCGCTTGCGCCGCAGGTTTCCGATGGCTTCGCCGACCGTGAACCAGCCGCCCAGAGCGTAGGCGATCAGGAAGAGCGCGAACGGCAGCATTTCCGGGAGGGCCGGAACGAATTTCTCGATCAGCCAGCCGATCGTCAGGGCGACGCCGCTCCCCACGGCGAAGATCAGCTCCGTGTTCGGCCCCAGCACGCCGCCATGGCTATGGTCATGGCCATCGCCCTCGGAATGGCCGTGGTCGTGTCCATCGCCCTCAGCGTGTCCGTGATCGTGGCCATCGCCCTCGGCGTGTCCGTGATCGTGGCCGTCGTCCGGACCATGACCCGACGCCGCGTTCCGGGCCGCTTGCGGCGCCGGCCCCACAGCCGCCGATGGGCCGGCGACGTCCGACGTCTCCGTCAACTTGAGACCAAGAGACGCCAGGCGCTCGACCAATCTCTCGCGGCTCGTGGCCTGACGGTCGAACTCCAGACGCAAGGCGCCCGCCGGATCCAGCGCGGCTTCGATGACGCCGGCTTCCTCGCCCAGCTCGGCCGCGAGCGTACGGGCGTGGCGCGCATGGCGGACGCCGTCCACCCGTCCCGTGAGGTGGCCGAACCGCTCGCTGACCTCGGCGCCGGCCTGCCGCGCCCGCCGTCTGACCTGGGCCAGCGACAGCAGGTCCGGATCGTAGTGGATGCAGAGCTCCGGGCCGTCCGCGCCTTCGACCAGATGCGCCTCGGACACGCCCGCCTCAGCCTGCATGAGGGCGATGAGGCGGCCCACGCAGCCATCCTGGGCGTCAGGCGCGTGGGGAAGGAGGACGGGAATGTTGAGCCGAAGGGTCTTGGGCATGGTCGGGCCTCAGGGGAAGTCGCGGGTAAGGTTGGTGCGCTCGGGGATGAGAAGACCGGCGCCTTGCATGGCGGCGCCCGCGACGAAGGCGGCGAGGGCCAGGATCGCACTGAGCAGGGTGACGAGACGTTTGCGGTTCACCTCGCACCTCCTCAGGGCAATGCGACGACGGCGTCGAGCCAGCCGATCGCCTGGAGGCGCTCCAGCCCCTCGAACACGGGCAGCGCCAGGAGGAAGACAAGGCCGTCGCGAACGGTCTTGAGGAAGAACGACGGGCGGACCGACAGCTCCGTCTCATCCCGCCAGAGGCGAGGATCGGGCAGGAAGCGCGGGGTCCGGTCGAAATACGTCCGGTAGGTCTCGCCGAAGGCGGTCCCCAGATAGCTCTCCTCGCGCTTCGCGACGATGAGGAAGACCCCCCAGCAGGCCAGGGCGAACGCGAGGCCGACGCTGAGGCTGCCGGTCTGGGCGCCGACCCCGAAGGCCCCGATGACGCTGAAGACGTAGAGCGGATTGCGGCACAGCGAATAGGGTCCGCTGGCGACGATCTCCTGCGTCTTGCGCCCGCCGATGTAGAGGGAGCACCAAGCGCGTCCGAGCACGCAGACCATGATCGCCACCAAGCCGAGGTGCTCGACCGGGTGTTCGAGCCCGGGCAGCGCTCGCACGAGAGCGGTCCAGGCCAGCAGGGCGAAAAGGCCCGCGGCGATGAAGAGCTTCCGCCACCGCTGCACCGAGGCGATGTCGATCAGGGGCGGGCTCATGCGTCCGCCTCCGCGCCGTCGCGTCGCGCGGCCCGGGCGTCGCCGAGGATGTCGAGCCCCCCCTTGGCCGCGATGGCCGCGACCAGGACGCCGACCACCAGGTCGGGCCAGGCCTGATCCAGCCACATCACCAGACCGCCGGCGACGAGGATGCCGCCGTTGGACGCGAAATCATTGAGGCTGAAGGTCTCGGCGGCCTTCATGTTGACGTCGCTGCTTTGCTGGCGACGGATGAGCATGAGGCAGATCAGATTGATGACCGCAGCGATGACGGCGAGGACCATCATGGTCGGGCCGACCGGTTCCGTCCCGGTCAGCGTCCGGCGCAGGGCGTCGAGCAGGACGAGGACCGCGAAGATCAGCAGCATCACGCCGGAGACCTGAGCCGCGCGGGTCTTCCAGATCAGGGCCCGGCCGACCGCGAGGAAGCTGATCAGATAGACGGCCGCGTCGGATCCGTTATCCACGGCGTTGGCCAGCAGGGCGCTGGAGTCGGCGGCGAGGCCGCCGACTCCCAAGCCCACGAACAGCAGAGCGTTCAGGGCCAGCACCGCCAGAAGCGTGCGGCGCTGGACCTGCTCCGTTCCGTGAGCCCCGCTCATTCCTCGATCCCTTCCGCCTGCCGATGCTTCACGGCCTTGGCCGCGAAGGTCGGCAGGACCAGCAGGGTCAGGGCCGTGGCCGTCAGCAGACCGCCGATCACGACGGTGGCGAGCGGCTTCTGCACCTCCGCCCCGGCGCCATGGGCGATCGCCATCGGGATGAAGCCGACGATGGCGACGAGGGCGGTCGTCAGCACGGCGCGCAGCCGGCTGAAAGCGCCCTCGATCGCGGCCAGCCTCGGGGCCGCGCCCGCCTGCAACCGTTCCCGGATGGCCTGCATCAGAACCAGCCCGTTGAGCGTCGCCACCCCCGACACGGCGATGAAGCCCACCGCCGCCGACACCGAGAACGGCATGCCCCTCAAGAGAAGCGCGAGGGCTCCTCCAACCAGGGCCAAAGGCACGCAGGCGAACACCAAGCCCGCCTCCGCGAACGAGCCCAGGGCCATGAACAGAAGCACGCCGATCAGGACGAAGACGATCGGAATGACGAGGCCCAGACGCTGTTCGGCGCGCTTCAGGTTCTCGAACTGCCCGCCCCAGTCGAGGCGAACGCCGGTCGGGAGCTGAACCCTATCCACGTTCTTCTGGGCGTCCGCGACGAAGCCGCCGAGATCGCGACCGCGCACATTGGCCTGAACGACCATGCGGCGGCTGCCGTTGTTGCGGCTGATCTGGTTCGGCCCCTCGGCGCTCTGGATACGGGCGACCGACGAAAGCGGCACGGTCACGCCGGTGGACGAGACGATCGGCAGGGCGGCCAGGGCCGCGGGATCGTTTCGCGTCGCGTCCGGAAGGCGGACCACCACGTCGAAGCGACGGTCGCCTTCGAAGATGCGGCCCGCCTCCGCGCCGCCGATCGCGGCGGAGACCGCTTCGGAGACGTCGGCGGCGGACAGGCCGTAGTTGGCCGCCGCGAACCGGTCGACGCTCACCGTCAGGGTCGGCAGGCCGGACGCCTGCTCGACGCGGACGTCGGCCGATCCGGGCGTCTGACGCAGGGCATTGGCGACCTGGTCGGCGACCCGCTGCATGGTGGCGAAGTCGTCGCCGTAGACCATGACGGCGAGATCGGTCCGCACGCCGGAGATGAGTTCGTTGAAGCGCAGTTCGATCGGCTGGCTGAACTCGAAGTTGTTGCCGATCTGCTGGGCGGCGACCTCCTCGATCCGGGCGATCAGCTCTTCCTTCTCGAGGCTGGAGTCTGGCCAGTCCTTGCGGTCCTTGAGCACGATGACGCTGTCCGAGATGTTCGGCGGCATCGGGTCCACCGCCGCCTCGGCCGTGCCGGTGCGCGAGAACATGGTCTCGACCTCCGGCTGGGCCTTGATGGCGCGCTCCAGCGCCATCTGCATGGCGAGGGACTGCTCCAGCGAGGCCGACGGCACCCGCAGGGCCTGCATGGCGATGTCGCCCTCGTCGAGGGTCGGGATGAACTCCCGGCCCAGGGTCATGAAGGAGACCGCCCCGATCGCCAGCGTGCCGACGGCCGCGATCAGCACGATCTTCGGCCGATCGACCGCCGAGCGGATGGCGGGCTCGATCCAGCGCCGGGCCTTGCGGAGAATGAAGGTCTCGTGCTCGTGCGCGTGGCCGTGTTCATCGACCTCCACCTTCTTGGGATCGCGCACCAGAAGCGCGGCCATGGCCGGCACGAAGGTGAAGGAGAAGATGAAGGCGCCCACCAAGGCCAGCATGACGGTCGCGCCCATCGGGATGAAGGTCTTGCCCTCGACGCCCTCGAGCATCAGCAGCGGGGTGAATACGAGCAGGATGATCAGCTGGCCGTAGGCGGCGGGCTTGACCATCTGGCGGGCCGCCGCGCCCGCAACCTCGAGCCGCTCGCGCCGCGTCAGCATACGGCCGAGTTCGGCCCGGCGCTGGCTCAGCATGAGCAGGGTGTTCTCGACCACGACGACCGCGCCGTCGACGAGGAGGCCGAAATCGAGCGCGCCAAGGCTCATCAGGTTGCCGCTGATTCCGAACCGGTTCATGCCGATGACCGCGAACAGGAAGCTGATCGGGATCATCAGGGCGGTGATCGACGCCGCGCGGATGTTGCCGAGCAGCAGGAACAGCACGACGATGACCAACAGCGCGCCTTCCGTCAGGTTGCGCGCCACGGTGGCGATGGTGGAGTTCACCAGCGCCGAACGGTCGAGCACCGTCACCGCCTCGATGCCCGGCGGCAGGGTCTTCTGGACCTCCTCCAGCCGATCCCCGGCCGCCTGGGCGACGGTGCGGCTGTTTCCGCCCGCGATCATCAGGGCCGTTCCGAGAACGGCCTCATGGCCGTCGCGGCTGGCGCCGCCGAGCCGCGGAGCCTGTCCGATTTCTACCGTGGCCACATCGGACACGCGCACCACCAGCCCGCCGCGGTTCACGACCGGCGCCTGGGCCAGATCCTCGATCGTCAGCGCCAGGGCGTCGGTGCGGACGGTCAGGGCTTCGCCGGCGCGTTGCACATAACCGGCGCCGGCCTGGGTGTTGGCCCGGTCGAGCGCCTGGATCAGGTCGCCCATGCCGAGGCCGTAGGCCGACAGGCGCGCCGCGTCGGGGCGGACCGCATACTCCTTCACATAGCCGCCGACGGTGTCGACGCCGGCCAGGCCGGGCGCCGTCCGCATCTGCGGGGCGATGATCCAGTCCTGCACGGTGCGTAGATAGGTCGCCCTCGCTTGGGGCGTGGTCAGGAGTTCGCCCTCGGGCGTGAGGTAGTTCCCCCCCGCCTGCCAGCCGGGTTGTCCCGGCCGGGCCATGTTCTGGCTGTTGAACGGCTTATAGTCGACCGTCCACATCAGCACCTCGCCGAGCCCCGTCGTGATCGGCGCCAGCGCCGGCTCCACGCCCTCGGGCATGGACTCGCGGGCCTGGGCCAATCGCTCCGCGACCTGCTGGCGGGCGAAATAAATATCGGTCTGGTCGGTGAAGATGACCGTAACCTGGCTGAACCCGTTCCGGCTGAGGGATCGGGTCGAGGTCAGGCCGGGGATCCCGGCCATCGCCGTCTCCAGCGGATAGGTGACCTGCCGCTCGATCTGCTCGGGCGCGAGAGCCGGAGCCACGGTCGTGATCTGGACCTGGCGGTTGGTGATGTCCGGAACCGCGTCGATCGGCAGTTTGGTGAGGTTGAACAGGCCGACGGCCGCGACCAGGGCCGTGGCGAGCACCACGAACCAGCGGAAGCGGACGGAGGCCTCGATGATGGCTTTGAACATCCGATCCCTCCCCTAGTGGCCGTGCTCGGCTTCGCCCTTGGCCATCTCGGCCTTGAGCAGGAAGGCGTTGGCGGAGGCGATGCGCTCATTGCCGTTGAGGCCGCGCAGGATCTCCGTGCGGCCCGCCGCCTGACGTCCGGCGAGCACCGGCGTGGCCTGGAAGCCCCCCTGGACCTGAACGAAGACCACGGTGTTCCCCTCGACGGTCTGAACCGCCTCCGTGGGGACCGTCAGACCGCCGGCGGACTGCCCGGTCACAACGGCGCCCGTGACGGCCGAGCCGGCCGGCGGCAGGGTGGCGCCGACAGGCCGGGCGCGGATGACGGTCGCCCCGCTTTCGCCCGGCCCCGCGTCCGCGGCCACGCCGGTCACGACAGCGTCGAACTCCCCGTTCGGGCCGGTGACGCGCATAGACGACCCGGCGCGGACATTGGCGGCGAGCGCCGGCGGCGCGTTGAAGACCATTTCGACGCGGGCCGGGTTGGACACCTCCGCGACCACGCCGCCCTGGGCGACGAAGCCGCCCGGTCCGACCTGCACATTGCTGACCACCCCCGAGATCGGGCTGGTGACGCTCAGGCGTCCGGACGCGTTCGGCGAGCCCGCGGCCGCGGACCGGGCCCTGGCGGCGCGGGTCGCCGCCTCGGCGCTGAGCAGTTCAGCCCGGGAAGCCTCGACTTCCTGTCGGGCGACCACCCCCTGTTCGGACAGGTTGCGATTCCGCTGATACGCCTGACGCGCGGCCTCCGCGGAAGCCGCCGCCGCATCGGCGTCGGCGCGGAAGGTGGCGGCTTCGCCGCTGACCACGCTGACAAGCGGTTGTCCGGCGCGGACGCTTTGGCCCGGCGCCACGAGGACGTGCTCGACCCGTCCGCCCACGGCCGCAGCGACGGCCGCGCGGGAATCGACCATGGCTTCGACCCGGCCGGCGAGACGGGTTTCGCCGCCGCCGCCGCCGCCGACGCTCACGACCGTGATGCCCGCCGCCTGGATTTGCGCGGCGGTCAGCTCGACCCGACCCTCGGGCGCCTCGCCCTCTTCCGCATGTCCGGCCTCGCCTTCCGCGTGGCCCGCCTCGCCCTCGGCGTGGCCGGCCTCGCCTTCCGCCGCCGGGGTCGCCGCCGGGTCGTTCCGTTGCGTCGCCAGCCAGAGGCCGCCTCCACCGAGAACGACCAGGGCGGCGACGCCGCCGATGAGCAGGGTCTTGTTGGATGTGCGCTTGCGCATCACTGGGCTCCTTGGAAGGGGGCGCGGCCGTCCAGGCGCGCGAGATCGATCTCGGCGCGGACGCGCGCGAGACGGGCGTCGACCGCGGCGGACCGCGCGTTGACGAGGGCGGTTCGGGTGACGCGCAGTTCGACCTGGGAGATGCGACCGGCCTCGAAGCCGATCCGCGACAGGCGGTAAGCTTCCTCGGCCGCGGTGACGCCGGCGTCGGCGGCCGACACGCGACTCACCGAGGCGGCCAGGCGGGCCACCGCGGCGGCCCGGTCGGCCTGGGCCTCCTGCCGCGCCGACATCAGGCGGGCGTCGGCCGCCCTGAACTCGGCCTGCGCCGCCTCGATGTTCCCCCGGTTCCGGTCGAACAGCGGCAGCGGCATGCTGATCCCGAACGTCAGGGCGGTGGCGTCCTCCGCCTCGAAGCGGCGAATGCCCACGCTGGCGTTGATGTCCGGGCGGGCCTGGACGCGTTGCACGTCGATCCGGCGCTCGGCGGCCGTTCGCTCGGCCTCGGCCACGCGCACGGTGGGCGCGTCGTCGATCGCGGAGCCCACCCCGGTCGGCTCCTGGTCCAGCAGGCTGGCGTCGATGCGCGTCACGGGCGACGGGATCATCGCCACGGCCGTGAGGCGAGCGTAGGCGGCGTCCCGTTCGGCGACGGCTTCGTCGAGGGCGGCGCGGGACGACGCGGCCTCGGCCTCGCCCTGGATGCCGCGCAGGAGCGGCTCGCGCCCCTCCTCCACCAGCGCCAGGGCGGCGCGGGCGTCGGCCAGGGTCAGGGTCAGGACCTCGTCCGCCAGGGCCGCGCGGCGCTGCGCCGCCTCGGCTTCGGAATAGACGAGGGCCAGGCGACCGGCGGCGTCGATCACCGCCAGATCGCGCTGCAGGCCCACGGCGCCGGCCTCGGCGCGCGCGGCGGCGATGCGGCTCGCGCGACGTCCCCACAGCTCGAGGTCCGTGCTCAGCGCGAGGGTCGTGTCGGCGTTGTCCATCCCCGAGAAGGGGCCGGAGCCGAACGCGTTCTCGACA
The DNA here is from genome assembly GCA_036744355.1 of Brevundimonas sp. Taxonomy (GTDB): domain Bacteria; phylum Pseudomonadota; class Alphaproteobacteria; order Caulobacterales; family Caulobacteraceae; genus Brevundimonas. The sequence goes on along the minus strand of DAIOID010000001.1, from coordinate 109,533 downwards.
TCGAGCCCGAGCACGGGGTTGGGGCGTACACGGGCCTGACGCACGCGGGCTTCCGCGGCGTCGAGGTTCGCGCCGGCCTCAAGGGTGGCGGGCGTCTGGCCGAGCTGCGCGAGCAGCTGGGCGTAGGTCGGGGCGGGGTCAGCCCACGCGGGACTGACCAGAGTCGCTGCGATCGCAGCAACCGCGCAGCCGACCGCGAGACGCGGTCGCCGGCGAGATGTGGGAGACATGTTCCATTTCCAGATTTCTGATCACGAAGAGGCGCCCGCAAGGGCGCAGGCCTTCGGTCAGACTCTGGGCGGTCGCTTCAGGCCGTCGGGCGTGACCGAGGCCTGGACGTCATCGTGGCGGCCGCTTTGCAGCAGCAGTTCGCCGAACGTCGGCGCGATGGCGTCGACGCCGTGAGTGCGCGCCGTCGAGGTATGGTGGCAATGTCCGTGGGCGCAGATGCCATGGCTCCCGGACGGGTCGCCGTGGTCGCCGTCATCGGGATTGTGATCGACGAAGGCGTGGGCCGCAGGGGGCTCCGGCATGCAGGTCGCGGCGTCGACGGCGGGCGCGAAGAAGAAGGCGGCGAAGACGAGTGTCATCGCCGCGATCAGCTTCGCCCATGTCGTCATCGACGAGGTCATCGCGCGCTCGTTACTTCCGTTCTCCAGAGGAGGCAATCTGTTACATAGTCCACAGGTCTTCCCGAACGCCCTATGACCCCGATCAGCGGCGACATGTCGCGTGCACGCAGCCGGCGCGCTGCTAGGATCAGGTCCGTCCGCAGGAGCCGCCATGTCCTCTCTTCGTCTCACCCGCCGCGCCGCGCTTGTCACGGGTCTGGCGGCCGCCGCCCTCCCGCCCCTCGCCCTGGCGCAGACCCCCGGTCGGGTCGCGCGGCAGATCACCGTCTACAAGACGCCCTGGTGCGGCTGCTGCGGCGGCTGGGTCGCACACATGCGCGGCGCCGGCTGGACGGCGCGCGTGGTCGACCTCGAAGACCTCGCCCCGATCCGGGCCCGTCACGGGATTCCGGACCGCCTCGCGTCGTGCCACACCGGCGTGGTCGGCCGCTACGCGATCGAAGGCCATGTGCCGGCGTCGGATGTCGAACGGCTCCTGCGCGAGGCCCCCGCCGCGCGCGCCCTGACTGCGCCCGGCATGCCGGCCGGATCGCCCGGCATGGAGGCCGCCGGCCGAGAGCCCTATGTCACTCTCCTGATCCTCGCGGACGGCTCGACGCGCCCCTTCGGACGACACAACGGCGCGTAAGGCGGCTGCGGCCGCACGACCCCTCACTCAGACCTGGTGACGGTCAAACGGTGGTAACAAAGGCAGGGCGCACGCCATCCTCAGCGGACGGCGCTCTCAGGGCGTCGAGCACGCAGCAGGCTTCGACCGTCGTCCGCCCACACTGGTCGAGCACCGAGACAAGGATCAGTTCCAGGCGCCGAAGATCCGAGATCTTGGCCCGCACCGCGTCCAGATGAGCCGCCGCCACATGATCGACCGCCTGGCACGGACCGGCGGCAGGCCCGGTGGACAGCGTCAGCAGGCTGCGGATGTCGTCGTGCGAGAAGCCGAGATCACGGGCGCGTCGGATGAAGGACAGCCGGTCCAGATGCGCCCGCTCATAGACGCGGTGGCCGCCCTCCCCGCGTTCCGGCGCGTCCAATAGACCGATCTGCTCGTAGTAGCGGATGGTGACCACCTTGCAGCCCGTGCGCCGCCCAAGCTCGCCGATCGAAAATCTCTCTGTCACAGGCCTTGAACCTATAGGGACTATAGATCGTATATCGGCGGCCGACACGTTTCCGGCAAGGCTCGCTCCGATGAAAGACTGCTGCTCCCCTCCGACGTCCGACGAGGTCGGCCCGACCTGTTCGAGCCAGAGCGTCCTGGAGCCGGCGTCCGCTTCGGCGGCGGCGGGGTGCTGCGCCGGGCCGACCCCCTGCGCGTCCACGCCGTCCTTCGTCACGGCCGCGCCCATCGTCCCGGCCCAGACCCATTTCGCGGGCGATGACTGCTGTTCCGCCAAGGGCGACGAGATCGCCGCGCTGGGTGAGCACGCCGACGTCCGGCGCGTGCTGGTCATCGTGCTGGTGATCAATCTGCTGATGTTCTTCGCCGAGTTCGGGGCGGGACTGTTCGCGCGGTCCACCGCCCTGATGGCCGATTCCGTCGACATGCTCGGCGACGCCCTTGTCTACGGGCTAAGCCTCTACGCCCTGAAGCGCAGCCTGCGCTGGCGCGCCGGAGCGGCGCTCGTGAAGGCCGCAGTCATCGCCGCCTTCGGAATCTGGGTCTTTGTGGAAGTGGTCCGCAAGCTGATGGGCGACATCACCCCGACCGCCGAGACCATGGGCGTGTTCGGCGCGATCGCCCTGGTCGCGAACCTGGCCTGCCTCGCAATGCTCTACCGGTTCCGGAACCGCGACGTGAACCTGTCGAGCACCTTCGAGTGCTCGCGCAACGATGTCATCGCCAACACCGGCGTGTTGATCGCGGCGGGCGGAGTGGCCTGGTTCAACGCGGGCTGGCCCGACATCCTCGTCGGCGGCGTCATCGCCCTCCTGTTCTTCCGCTCGGCGATCAAGGTGCTCGGCGAAGCCTGGCCCCAGTTCCGCGCCGCGCGGCCGCAGGCCGTCGCGCTCGACTAGAGCGGATCGCGCGCGCAGCCGAGGCGGCGCAGTTGGAAACGACGAACCCGCTGGCTGAAAGCGCCAGTCGTAGGTCAGGACCCCGGCGAGGTCTCGGGGTCGTCGCCGGCCTCCCGGCCGAAGCTTGTCTGCAAGGCCCGAAGCCGGCTGGCGATCTCCTCGTCGGAAATCTCGACCTTCAGGTGGTCCTGGATGTACTGCAGCCGGGCGTCGCATTCGCGGAGGATTTCGCCCCAGCACCGCACCCACACCGTATAGTTGGGCTGTCGCACGGCGATGCCGATCTCGCGTCCTTCCTGTGTGATCGCCTGTCCGACGATGTCGTCGTATTCGCCCACGACCAGGAAGAAGTTCCACCGCGTGTCGGTGTGCCGGAAGTCGGGCGCGCCGGCGAGGGCCAAGGCGTAGTCGGAAATCTGGTTGAGCATCTTGCGATCGGCCTTGGCCGAGGGCCGCTTGAGCTCCACGATCAGATACTCCCGTCTTTCCTGATGGGGCCCGGGGATGCTGCGGCCGAGCAACTGGTCGACCCGGCCGGTGCGACCGTCCGGCTTGGTGACCCGCCCGCCGGCGCGCTTCCCGCCCAGGTCCTCCGAGACCCGTTGCATCACCTTGGTCAGGCCCGCTTCGGGAACCGCGAGGTGAAACTGCTCGCCGAAAATCCAGGTGTTGTCCCGCACCAGCAGGTCCAGGCCGCCGCGTTCGCGAATGACCTTCTTGCCGTCGGTGTCGAACACGGCCTGGCGCAGCGTCTGGAGGAAGGCGATCCGGTCGGCGATCAGGCTGGACGCCGCGATGATGTTGGACAGTTCGGTCTTCTTGAGCAGGGCCGAGAACTGGTTCTGCCGCTCCTTGGGGAGTCCCACCACGGCGTGCAGGATCTGGGTCAGCGAGTCCGGGTTGTGCCGCAGCGCCTCACGCAGCAGGGTCAGGGTCATGCGCTTCAGGCCGGTGTCGGCCTTGCGGAACTCCTTGGAGTAGTTGGACACGGCGTAGGTCGCCATGTCGAACACGTCCCGCTCCCGCTGCTGAAGCGTATCGGTCGGGTCCCCCTCGTAGGGATAGGCTCCCGCGGCCTTGAGCTCCTCGATCAGGCGTCCGGCCCGCTCGTGGCCGCGTCTGCGGAAGTGCGCCTGCGACTGATCGCGGACCGCCTCCACGACCCTGGCGAAATCGCCGTCGGTCAGCTCCAGTTCGAGCAGGTTGTCGGCGGCGAGTTCGACGAAGAAGCTGGAGGTCGCGTAGATCGAGAAGGCGAAGTCTGGCGCATTGATGCGCGCCGGCTGCGAGCCGAGCACAATGCCGTTGTCGCCGCAGAAGTGGATCTTGCGGCTGTCGATCGGCGTCGACCATTCGACGATGTCGAGCTTCACGTCGCGGATCGTCCGGTCCCTGCCGACGATGGGCGGCAGGACGAGAGAGACGGCGTCGGCGATCGCCGTCGACGGATCGATCCGGGCGCCGTCGTACCAGAGCTCCAGCTGCGGGTAGAGCTTCAGATACTGGGCGAAGATGGCGGTGAACTGCCGGCGCTGCTCGTCGGTGACGAGGGCGTCGAGGTTCTGTTTCAGCGGATGCAACGACACCGAAACGCCCGGGGCGCCGACCGCCGGCTCCGGGTCGCCGATCTCGGCAGTCTCGATGGATTCGGCGCGGATGTCGATCGACAGCTGTTTGAGACCGTCCTCGCTCGCGTATCGCGAGGTCCAGCGGGCGCGGTCGGCCAGGGAGAAGAACCGCAGCCGACCCCGTCCCTCCTTGCCGTGATAGGCGCGGCCGCTCGGCGCGGCGGAGCGTTTCCAGGATTCGCCGAGTTGTCCGAAATCCCGGTCCGCGCGGTCCGCGCTGATCCCCTCGCCGTCGTCGTTGACGATGATCTCGTCGACGCCGCCCAGCGCCGTACGCCGAACCTCGACATGGACGCGCGTGGCGCCCGCGTCGAATCCGTTCTAAACCAGTTCGGCGATCGCGCGCAGCGGCTCCGTCGTGCGAACGACGGTCTCGATGTGGTCCTGCTTGGCCTGAAGCTGAACGCGATGGGTCGCCATCAGGCCGCCAGCGGCCGCGACGCCAACCAGCCCTTGTCCTGCAGGACGTCATAGGCCAGCCGCACCTGCTCGGGCGAGAACTGGCGCTTGCGCTCGCCCCAGGCATAGGTCTCGGACACCGCCGCGTCCGCGCTTCCGGCGTCCAGCCGGGTCGCGACCCAGTGCACCGTCGCCAGAAGCTCCAGGCCGAACGGCGACTCGAAGCCCTCGACCAGATCGGTCACGCGCTCGAAGCGCGCCTGCGTCTCGGGGGCGTCCTTGAGCTTGGCCTGGGCGTCGACGACCGCGCCGGGCACCAGCTCGAGCCGTTTGGTCGGCGCGTCGCCGCCATCGGCGTAGCCGGACAGATAGTGGCCTTCGACCTCGCGCAGCACATGCCGGAGGTTCTCGGCGTAGGGCCCGTAAAAGGCCTTGGCGTAGCGCAGCTTCAGCGGTTCGCCGGCTTCCTGCATGAAGTACATCAGCTTGTGGACCTCGAGCAGGCTGACGAACGGGTCCAGCAGGCCGTTGAGATATCGGTCGACCAGCCCGACCAGCGCCGCGCGGCCCGGCGACATCGCCGGCGCCGCGCGCGACCTCGACATCGCGTCGGCCGCGGGCGCGCCGCCCGGCTCGTAGACGATGACCTCGACATCCGGGACAGCCTGCAGGGCTTGCTCGATGCGCGGCCGCACCTGACGCCAATCCAGTCCGCCCAGGCCGCTGCCGAGCGGCGGAATGGCGATCGACCGGATCTTCCGCTCGCGGATCACGCGAATCAGGTCGATCAGGCCGGCGTCGATGTCCTCCATCCGGCTCTTGCCGCGCCAGTGGCGTTTGGTCGGAAAATTGATGATGAAGCGCGGCGTATCCAGGCGATGGCGCTCATAGACGAACATCCGGCCCGGCTGGACCTCCTGCGCTTCGCACGCCCGCGCATAGGCCTCATAATTGTCCTGGAACGCGTTCTTGAATTGCAGCGCGACGCCCCGGCCCATGACGCCGACGCAGTTGACGGTGTTGACGAGCGCCTCGGCGCCCGACTTCAGGATGTCGCCGCTGGTGAATGTGATCATCGCTCCCCCCTAGTAATACCACGTCGGCTGCAGGTCGACGCGCGGCGCGTGGGCGGCGCCGCGCAATCGGGCCTCCACCGCCAGCTTGACGGGCTGGTTCACCACCCCGATCCGTTCCACCAGATCCCACGGGACGCTGTCGTGCAGGAGAAACTCGGCCTGCTTGCCTTCCCGAACCTCGGCGGCGGACCAGGCATTGGACATCACCGCGTCCCAACGGATTTCGTCGAGCGCCTCGAGGCTGTCGCGAAACTCCGCATAGTAGGCGCCTGCATTCGACAAGGTGAACGCCCAGCGCCGCCCGTGAGCCTGCGCCCAGTCCACCACCGTGCGCAGGTCGGCCTCCAAGTGGACGATCGGTTCCTGGCCGCCGCGGTAGTTGACCTCGGGATGATTGCCCCGATGTAGCAGATAGAGCATCACCGATCTAGAACAAAAATAGAACGGGACATACTGGCCGACCGTATCGCCAGGATGGCAGCGCACCGGAAGGCCCAGGCGCCGCGCCTTGATCGAGGCCATGCCGATGGCGGTGACCGGGCCGCCGGCGGCGATCATCCGGGCGTCGCTGAACAGCCCGCCTTGGCCGATGATCGTCGGCAGGTTGTCCATGTGGGTGATGTGATAGATTTTCGGGCGTGCCGGCGCAGGCATGGCGTGCGTGGTTCCCCCCGAGAAATGCGGCAAGTCCTTTGTCTGCCTGATTCGGACGATTGTCGTGCAGAAGCCGCCATGGAGCAATGCGCGACCCATTGCAAAACGCCGGCAAGCCTGCCGACCCGCCTGGTCGGTCGCCGCCTCGACCGGACGGGCAGGCGGCGCCGGTCAAGCGCGTCTCAGAACCCGAAGTCGATCTGGGCCCCGGGGTCAGCCGGCCGACGCCGACGCTTCCTGGGCGTAAGCGCAGGGGCCGCGACCGGGAGGTTTGGCGCGGGCTCCGATCCGGAACCCGGACGCGGCATGGAGCGCGGCATCCCCGGCAACCGCGGCGCGCGGGCGCCCTTGCGCGGCGGGGGCGGCGGGACCTCGCCTGACCGGCTCCGCTTCCACTGGGTCAGTTCGCTCTCCCACCAACCGACGCGGCCGGGCGACACGCGGACGCGGCGCGGGAACTCGCCATCCCGCTCCATGCGCCAGGCGGTCGACCGGCTGATGCTGGCGATCCGTTCCACCTGGTCCCAGGACAGGAGGCGGTCGTCCCTGCCGCCAACGTCCGGCGGCCCTTCATCCCCGGTCATGACAGCGCCCCGCAAGTCTCCGGTCCACCTCATCTTCCAATACGTCCCGCAGCAAGCGGGCGTCGTTCGCCGCGTCGATCGGGTCCCGTCGCCGCCATTCCGTTAGGACGGCTTTCAGGGCGAAGCTCGCCGCAGGGTCCGCGAGAATCTGCGCCGCTGTGACACCGGCCCTAGCCACGACGCCGCCCCCGAGCGGCCGGCGGGGCCCCGGTTCGAACGTCGGTGATCTGGCTGCGCGCCCAGTCGCGCAGCAGCCCGCGGGGATAAAACGGCTTGGAACGGATATGGCGGCATGGCGGTCCGTTCGATCCCGTCGACCAGAGCCGGGCGAGGCTCGCGGGCTTCAGCTGGATGCCGAGCTGCGACAGGAAGGCGGAGGCCTCAGTGCGCGTCAGAAGGTCGTCGGCGCCCCCGGCGGCTCCCGCGTCCTCCCCGAGACCGACCCCGATCATGGCTGCACACGCGGGCGGCAGTGCAGACTGTTGCGCGGGGCTTGCCCCGCCGTCAGGGCCAGGTAGCAGTCGATGACCGAAATCACATAGGCCTGGGTCTCGGCTATATCTGGAACCCGGCCAAGCCGCGCCACGCGACCCGGGCCGGCGTTGTAGGCGCTCAGCGCGAGGCGCAGGTCTCCGAAGCGCAGCAGCTGCCGGGCAAGATAGTCCGCGCCTCCGCGCAGGTTCTGGACCGGATCGAAGCGATCGCCCACCCCCAGTTCGCGGGCCGTATCGGGCATGAGCTGGGTCAGTCCGCCCGCCCCCGCCGGGGACAGAGCCCCTAGCTGGTAGGCGGACTCGGTCAGGACCAGGGCGTGCAGCAGTTTCTCGTCCAGTCCGTGCGCCGCCGCCGCTCGGGCGATCTCGGCCTGGAAAGGCTGGCTGAGCGCGGCCAGGCGGGGCGCATCCCCCTCCCCTGCGTCGGCCGGCGCCGATCCGGCCTCCGCCGTCGCTCGGCCGAACAGGTCGCCGCCCGCCGCGCGCCAGTCGACGGTTTGGGCGGAAGCCGGCGCGCCCAAGGCGAGGAGCGCCGCCGCCCTAAGGATCATTCTCACCATCTCAGCACCTCCTGATAGACGCCGAGCACCTCGGAGCGCATCACGGGCCCGAAATACCGGCTGTCGAAACTCCCGGCCGTATCGCCGAGCAGAAAGAGTTCGTCCGACCCGAGCCGTCGGCACCCCGACCAGCGCGGCAGGACCGCGCCGCGCCGATCGTGGGTGCGGACCCACCGGACGCCGCCTGGCGTCCGCAACTGCGCGCCATCCACGCAGATGCGGTCGCCGCCCGCCGCCGCGACCCGTTTGATCAGCGCCACGTCCCCCGGCATGCCGAGATCCGCGAGATAGGCCCGCGCCGTGGTCGGCTGGGGAATGGCCACCACGACGCCACGCTCGATTTCGGCGCCGAACCGCCGGGCGTAGAGGCCCTCGGGCAGGCTCGGGCTTTCGTTGACGAGCGCCAACGCCGGGACGTGCTCGCCGATCAGCGCCAGGCAGCCGAGGGCGAACACGGCGACGCCCGTCACGCACCAGCGGTTTCCATTATCGAGCGGGCTCATGGCTGGTACGGCTCAAGGATCAGATCGCGGGTGATCATCACCCGCACGGGCGCGCCCGCCCGCAGCCGGATGGACGGGCGGACCTCCAGTTCCCGGTCGATCAGCCGGCCGCCGACGCGGGCGCCCTCGATGGCCGCCGCGTCGCCGGCGTCGCCGAGAAGGCCGCCGCCGCCCTCATCGTCGCGGGCGATCTGCCCGAGCGTGGTGATGGCCCCGGCGAACAGCGTCCCGACCAGCAGGGGAAACAGACGACGATCGACCGAGCCCCGCACGCCGACGGCGCCCTGGGCGTCGACGCCGGGCTCGCCGGTCAAGACGAGGCTCTTGCCATTGGGCAGGATCAGCCGGTCCCAGGTCAGGAAGGCGCGGCGGTCCCCATAGGCGCTTTCGCCCTCATGGCGGCCGATGAGCCGCGTCCCCTGCGGGAGCACAAGGTGGCGGCCGCTGACCGTGTCGTAGACGTTCTGGGTGACCGTGGCGATGACGGGGCCCGCCCGGGCGGTATCGACCGCGGTCAGCAGGGCGGCGGGGATGATCGCGCCGGCCTTCAGTTCATACGGCGACAGGGGCGCGGTCAGGACATGGCCGTTGTAGGTGGCGCCGTAGTCCGCGCTGGCCGAAGGAACGCCGGCCGGAGCCCGCCGCTCGGCGCCCGCCGGGACCGCGGCGGCCGCCGCACCGTCGCGAACCTCGGCGAAGAATAGGCCGGACCGGCGCGCCAGGTCTCCGGGCGCGGGTCCCCGCGGTGCAGACACGGGGCGATAGACGGGCGGGGCCGCCCGAGGCGGCGGTTCGGAACGCTCGGCCGGCGCGTCGTCGACCTCGCTCGGCTCGGCCGATGAACGCGGCTCTGGCAGGCGGTCGTAGGTGGCCGGCTGCTCGGTGACGACCTCGGTTGGGCGGACCACGCCGCGGGCCTCGTCCTCGCGCGCGGCCTCGGCGCGGGTGCGCGCGCCCTGCCGGATTTCGGGCTGCACGACGAACGCCCAAGCCAGCGATCCGGAGATCAGGACCACCCCGCCGATGACGAAAAGCTGGACGACGGATTTGCGCAGACGCACCGCGCTCGGACGGGGTGCCCGGCTGGCGAGCTCCGGCGCCGGAGACTTGGGCGCGCGGGGTCCGGCGCTGTCGCCCTGGGGCGGACCAGGGAGGGTTTGCGGGGGTGTCTCGATCATGGACGGGCTCCTTGATGACGGATGCGGACCACCTGCGGCCTGCGATCGCCCAGCCGGAGTTCGGCGCGATCAAGCACGCGGTCGACGATGAACAGGCCGCCGGCCTGCCTGTAGTTCACCAGCTGCGCCTCGCCGTCGGGCGCGATGGCGAACAGGGCGGGCGCCTCGTCGACCTGGAGATCGGCGGGGAAGGCGATGAAGGTGCGCCGGCCGTCGTGGAACACCGCCGAGGGGGTCCATCTCGGACGCCTTCCCTGAGGCTCGAGACGGTATCGGGCGTCGAGCGGCCCTTCCGGCATGACGACGGCGTCAGGCACCCGCATGGCCGGTTGCAAGGCGACAGCAGCCGGCCCTGCCTCGACGACCCCGGTCGGTGCGCTGTCCCAGGCGACGGCGGCGTTGAAGGCGTCGGCCGCCCCGCTGCGCAGATCGACAAGGTAGACGCGCTGGTTGGTGGTCAGGACCAGGTTGGTCTCCAGGCCGCGTTCGAGCGGCTTGATCAGGACGTGGACGCGACGGTCCGGCCCCTCCCCCGACGCGACCTCGCCGATCTGCCAGCGGACGGTGTCGCCCGCCGCCTTGGCGATCAGGGTCTCGCCCGCGCCGAGCGTCAGGGTGGTCACCCGAAGCGGCGCAGTCCACACCTCGAAGACCCGCCCGGGCTCCCAGGCGAAGATCTGGACGCCGCCCTGGAAGCGGTCAGACCGGGAGGGCGCGCTCGCCGCGCTGTTGGCTTCGGCTATCGCCCTGCGGCCGGTCAGCGCCGGGGCCGCCGGCGTCGCATCGGCGGCCGGTCGCGACGGCGTTTCCGCCAGGTAGGGCCGCGCCGCGTCCGCCTCCAGCGCGGACGCCGCCGCCGGCTCCGGCTCCGGCTCCGGCTCCGGATCGTCCGCCGTCGTCGGCGCCGGCCCGTCAAGAGCGATCGGACCCAGCGGCAGGGAGGACGCCTGGCTCAGGCTTGCGGCGGGCGCCGCCGACGGCGCGACCGCGTCTCGCAAGATCGCGCAGCCGGACAGTAGGGCGCTCGAAAGCGCCAGGATCAGGACGCGTCGGGGGTCCATGACACATCCTCGATCTTCAATCCCAGGGGATTGCGCAGGAGTTCGGCCTCCGTGCGCGGCGGTTGCAGGGTGGTGGTGATCAGAGCGCGCCAGCGCTCCGATCCGGCGGCCTGGCCGTTGACGAAGCGGGTTTCGCGCCATTGCAGATCGAAGGTGCGGCCGGAGCGGCGGACCACATTGAGGATCTCGACGTTGACGGCCTCGCGTCCAGCCTCGGCGAACGGGTCGTGAGCCTGCGCCCATGCGTTCAGGAAGCCCGCCGCCTTGGGCGTGAGAAGGTCGTAGGCCCGCAGCCAGTTCTGCCGGATGACGATCGGATCGATCGACTTGGAGCGGACGTCCCGGACCCAGCCGGCGAGGGCGTGGGCGATCTGTGCCTCGTTGGGCTCGTAGCGGCCGCCGATGGCCGTGATCCGTTGGGTCTCGCCGTAGTCCGACACCTCCACCACGAACGGCTTCACCACGGCCCGCTCGGCCTGAACCCACCACCCCGCGCCGAGGAAGCCGGCCAGGGCCAGGTTGGCGACGGCGATCCGGCGCCAGTTTCGTGCATGGGCCAGCGACAGCCCCATACGGTCGTCCCACATCTGACCGGCGCGACGCCAAGGGGTCGCCTCCGGCGCGGCCGCCAGGGCCCGCTTCGGTCGGAAGAACGGATGCATCTCAGGTCTCCTCTGTGCGGAGGTTGGGGGACAGGACGCCGCTGGTCTCGCCTGCGGGCATCAAGGTTCGTCCGGCGTTGGCGACGAAGAAGGCCTGGAGCGCCGCCGCCCGTCCCGGTCGCCGCGACGGCGCGGACGCGGGATCCGAGGCGGCGAGGGCGCGCTGGAAATCCGACCGGGCGGCCCGGGCCTCGGCGTCGCGGACCGAGGCGGGCCGGCTGGCTCCGCCGCCCGGCGTTGTATCGCCCGACGCTGGATGGTCGGAGCCGGTCTCGGCCTCGGCGGCGCCTGGGTGATGGGACCACGCCCGGGCCGGCTCCGCGACGCCCGGCCCGGAAGACGGAGTCGGACCCGCCGGACGGACCGTCCCGGCGCTGCGCCGTGTCGATCCGTTGTCGTTCGAGGCCGGCGGCGTCGACGGCCCGCCGCCGCCCCGACCCGGCCCGACCGGTGGCGACGAGGGCGGCGCCCGTCCGCCGGTCGCACCGGCGGCGGCGCGCGCCGGTCCCGCAAGCCGCGCGGCGCCGCCGCCGATCAGGGCTCCGGCGCCCGCGATCCCGGCCGCGCCCAGGGCCCCGGCCCCACCGACGGCGAGCGCGCCGGTCAGGGCGCCGCCCGCCCCCAGCGCCGGGCCCCCGGTCACGAGGGCGGAAGCGAGGTTCGGGATGAACATCGCCAGCATCGCCAGGAGCATCGATGCGACGAGGATGGTGAGGGCCTCGTAGATGTCCGGGTTGGTCGAGGGCTGGAGCTGATCGAATACGGTCCGCGCCCCCGAAACGACGATGGCGAGGGCCAGGACCTTGAGGCCGGAGGAGACGACGTAGCCGAGCGGCCTTTCGGCCAGGAAGGCGGATTTCGACCAGATGCCGAACGGCAGGAGGATGAAGCCGCCCAGGGTGACGATCTTGAACTCCAGCAGAGAGACGATGATCTGCAGAGCAAGGATGGCGAAGGCGAGCAGGATGCCGATCATGGCCAAGCCCAGGATCAGGGCGTCGGCCATGTTGCCGACCACGTCCAGGGGGTTGTCGACCGGCGCCGGGGTCTCGCCCAACGCCTTGACGATCTCCCAGCCCTGCTGGAGCACGGCCCCGGGGTTGAGGAACTCGGCCCGAGACAGCGAACCGCCTCCGGCGACGAGGCCCAGCTCCAGGAAGCCGGCGTAGATCGTCTCCGATAAAGCCTGCCAGTCGTTGATCAGCCAGGCGAAGACGCCGATGAGCAGCACCTTGCCGAAGCCGGCGGCCAGCACCTCCCGGTTGGAGGAAAGCGCCCACTGGATTCCGGTGAGGGCCACGACCAGCACGATCAACAGGCCGAACACGCCGTTGACGGCGCCGGACAGGGTGTCGAAGCCCGCCGAGACGGTGTTCGAGAACACCACCATCAGATCGTTGGGCGTGTCCATGCTGACCGGGGCCATGACGATCAGTCCCGGGCGCGGGCGAACGGATCGAAGGACGGCGCGACGGGGACCGCGCCCGCGCCGGCCCAGCGTTGGCGGCGGGCCGCTTCGCCGGAGGCGCGGTCGGCCGCCTCCCGCGCCGTGGCCTCCGCCATCAGCCGCGACTGGGCCAGCATCAGGGTCCGCAGGGCCGCCAGGTCCTCGGCCAGAACCGCGAGCAGCTGATTGGTCGATTGCACGGCCGCGGTCTGTCCCGCAGCCGACTGACTGGCGCCGAGCGCACCGGCCACCCGGGCGTCGCGGGTCCCGCCCAGCCGTTCCAGTTCCGCCGCCGTCCGCGCCAGATCCTCGGCGGTGCGCCGGGCGTTCGCGGTTCGCGCTCCGCTCTGCTCCAGAAGGCGCAGCACGTCCGCGCCGGCCAGATCGTCGGGGTAGTAGGTCTCGAACTGGCGCTCCAGACCGCTGACCGAGGTCGCCAGCCCGCGCGCCGTGCGCGCCAGCTCGGCCATGTCCCGCAGCGACTGGCTGCTGCCCGCCAGATGGCTGTAGGGCGAGGCGGCCAGGCTGCGGGCCTCGTTGGCGAGGCTCTCCAGCTGGCGGGCGGCCTGCAGCGCGTTCTCCAGGTGGTTGCGCGGGTCGAACACCACCTGCTGGGCGCCGGCCGGAACCGGCGACGCCAGCACGAGGAGGCCGGCGACGGCCAGGCCCGTCGTCCTATTCCGCCGCGAGCGGCGGGTCGAAGGCGTCGAGAACGGAATCCACATTCTGCACTCCCTTGGCTTTGAGGAATTCGCGGGCGAAGGCGGCCTCGCCGGATCGGGCCAGGACGTCGTCGATGAGGGTCTGGTCCTCGGGCGTCCCGGCGCCGCACAGGGCCAGGGCCACGCCCGTCAGGCGCAGGTCGAACAGCCGACGGCCCCGAGGCTGCCGCCAGTAGTAGGACCGCTTGGGCGGGGCGAAGGCGATCAGCTCCAGCTGGCGCCGGTTCAATCCGAAGCCCCGATAGAGCTCGGCCGAAGACGGCTCCATGGCGCGCGGGTTCGGCAGGAACACCTGGGTCGGGCAGCTCTCGATCAGGCTGGCGGCGATGGCGGACGCGGCCACGTCGTCGAGGCTCTGGGTGGCGAACACCACCGCCACCCGCTTCTTGCGCAGAGTCTTCAGCCATTCCCGGATCTTCGCCGCGAAGGCCGTCTCGCCCAGGAACAGCCAGGCTTCGTCCAGGATCAGCAGGGTCGGCCGTCCGTCGAACCCCTGCTCGAGCTCCCGGAACAGGGCCGAGAGCACCGGGGCCACCGCCGACGGCGTGGCCATCAGCGTTTCGAGCTCGAAGGTGTCGAACCGGCTCGTCCCCAACGCCGCACCCTCCCCGTCCAACAGGGCGCCGTGCGGTCCCTTCAGCGTGAGGGGTTCGAGGGCGGCGGCGACGGCGCGATCCTGCACTAGGGCGCAGAAGACGGTCAGCGTCCGTTGGGGAACCGGCGCGTCGGCCAGGGCGGCGAGGGCCGCCCAGATTTCCTCCCGCACGCGCGGAGTGGGCTCCAGCCCGGCCAACCGCACCGTCTCGGCCAGCCATTCCGAGGCCCAGGCGCGCGCATCGTCGCGATCGATCCCCACCAGCGGCTGCAGCGAGAGACCCGCGCCTGGCTCCATCGCGCGCCAGCGCCCGCCGGCCGCCAGAGTGGCGGCTCGCGCGGAGCGCCCCTTGTCGAAAAAGACCACGCGCGCGTCCGGATACCGGAACCATTGCAGGGCGAGGAAGGCCAGCAGCGCGGACTTTCCCGAGCCGGTCGGTCCCACGACCATCGCATGGCCGACGTCCCCGACGTGCAGCGCGAGGCGAAACGGCGTCGATCCGGTCGTGCGCGCCGTGGCCAAGGGCGGGCCGTCGAGGCAGGCGTCTTCCGACGGCCCCGCCCAGACGGCCGAGATCGGCAGCAGGTCGGCGAGGTTGAGGGTGGACACCAGCGGCCGGCGGACGTCCGCGTAGGGTTCGCCCGGCATCGATCCGAGCCAGGCCTCCACGGCGTTGAGGTCTTCGATGCGCGCCATCAGACCCTGGGCGTTGAGCGCGGCCTCGATCGCGCGGGCCTTGGCCGTCGCGCCCTCCTCGCTCGCATCGAGAACGGAGACCGTCAGCGTCAGATAGCCGAAGGCGCAGCTTTCCGCGCCTAGCGCGGCGAGCGCGCCGTCGCACTCTTCGGTCTTGGACGCGGCGTCGGTGTCGAGAAGCGGCACCTCCTCCTTGGTGATGGCCTCGCGCAGCAGCACGCCGACGCCCTTGCGCTTGGCGAACCAGCGCTTGCGCAGCTTGACGATCTCGCGCTCGGCCTCGGGCTTCTCGAGCCCGATCCAGCGCGCGGTCCAGCGGTAGTCGAACGGGAGGGCGCCCAGCGCGTCGAGCAGACCCGGCCGGGTGACGGACGGCAGCCCGCGCACCGAGACGACCTTGAGCCACCGGTCGCCGAGCCTGGGCGCGATCCCTCCGGTCAGGTCCGCGTCCGCCAGCCAGCCGTCCAGGAACATCGGCGTCTCCGGCGGGCGGACCTCGAAGGATCGGGGGGATACGCAGTCATGCAGCCAGGAGAGGAGACCGGCGTCATCGAGCCGGCGGATTTCCGGCAGGCCGTCCGACAGGAGGTCGAACACCGCGTCCGCCTCCCGGATGAAGGCGTCGAGCGCCACCCGCCAGTCGGCGCCGCTCCTGGCCAGACCGTCGAACAGCCAGCGCTCAAGGCGTCGGGTCTCATCGGCGGGCGGAAGCCAGGTCAGCGCCAGCCGGTGGTCGGTCTCGAAGGCCGGGTCGGCGGTCTCGAACCGGCTGCGGCGCTCCTCGTCGAGCAGCCAGGCGACGCCGAGGTCGAAGTCGCTTTGCGGATAGGGCGCTGCGGCCCGGCGGTGCGCCTCGACGTGAAGGCACCAACCGGTGCCCAGCCGGCGCAGGGCGTTGTTCAGGCGCGCGCGGACCGCCATCAACTCCTCCTCGGTGGAGGATTCCAGGTCCGGTCCGCGGAAGCGGAAGCCCGCCAGGAAGGAGCCGTCCTTGTTAAGGACGACGCCGGGGGCCACGAGGGCCGCCCAGGGCAGGTGGTCCGCGAGCGCTGCGGGCCGGCGCCGGTATTCGTCGAGAAACCGCATCGCCCCTCACCCGTCCAGATGGCCCGGCAGGGCCAGATGGCGCCGCAGAACGTCGAAGAAGCGCCGATCCGACCGCGCGGCCCAGAGGCCGATGGCGTGGGCGACCGCCCACCACAGAAGACCGAGCCACCAGATGCGCAGCGCCAGTCCCAGCACGACGGCGATGGTGCCCATGGCGATGGCGTAGTTCCGCGGCATGCCGGCCATCAGGACCGGCTCCGCAAGCGCCTGGGCCACAGGCAGGTCCCAACCCTCGGGGCGGTCTTCGGACCGCGACGCCATCAGGCGAACTCCACCCCTCCGGCGAAGCCGAAGAAGTCCAGGAAGAAGGTGGAGGCGGCGAACGCGATCGAGAGGCCGAACATGATCCCTAGCCCCCGGCGCATCGAGGAACCGTTCTCGCTCATGGCGATCCCGGCCCCGAAGGCGACCACCGCCACCACCGCCGCGGCCTGGACCACAGGGCCGGTGATCGACTGCACCGCCTGCTGGATCGGCCCTTCCCAGGGCATGCCCGACCCGCCGGCCAGCGCCGGTCCGGCGACCGCCAGGCCAAGCATCATCGTCGCGCCGAACAGGCGGCGGCCAAGTCTCCGTGACATGATTTGCTTTCCTTGTGTTCAGCGCGTTTCACCGCGCTTCGACTCATTGCAAGCAAAACTATCCCACTACTGTCAACAGTAAAATACACAAATAATCCACGACTTAAATACAACTACACTCCAACTCAGACCGACTTAGATAGTAACTTGGAACGACTTACTGTGTTGATGCCGCGACGACTTGGTTTGACTTAATGCAAGTCGTCACAACGCTCTGAATTATCTTCACTTTTCTGGATTCGGTATTTGCGACGCCGTTCGAGGCGTCGTCAGGCCAGGCCTTCGACCGCGTAGCCCGTATCCGACGCGCCGTTCACCGCGATCACGGCCTCAAGCCGCCGCCCCGCCGTCGAGCGACGGATATGGGCGATGACGTCCACCGCTTGGCCGATGGTGCGACGCGGCGGCGCCGCGGCGATCTCGAGGGCCAGATCCTCGATCCGCCGCAGCGCCTCCTCGGCGGAGTTGGCGTGAAGGGTCGACAGGCCGCCCGGATGGCCCGTGTTCCAGCTCTTCAGCGTTTCGAGGGCGGCTAGGCCGTCGCGCATCTCCCCCACGACGATCCGGTCCGGACGCATCCGCAAGGCGTCGCGGACCAGATCGGCGACGCCGATGGCGACGGGGGCCCGGCGCGTCAGGACCGACACCGTGTCCCAGGCCGAACATTGCAGCTCGGCGGTGTCTTCGATGAGAAACACCCGGTCGTCGGCGAAGGCCGGCTCTGCCAGGATGGCGTTGGCCAGGGTGGTCTTCCCCGACCCCGTGCCGCCGGAGATGAGGATGTTGCGCCGCTCGCGGGCGGCCTGGGCGAGGACATCGGCCTGCCGCGCCGTCATGACGCCGTCGCGGACATAATCCCCGAGGGTCCAGATCACCGACGGGCGCTTGCGGATGGAGAAAGCCGGCGCCGGCGACACCGGCGGAAGCAGGCCCTGGAACCGTTCGCCGGTGGCGGGCAGCACACCGGCCAGGCGCGGATCGTCCCGGGTGACCACTTCACCGACATAGTCGGCGATCAGACGAATGGCGCGTTCGCGCCCTTCCACCGACAGACGCGCCCCGGTGTCGGCGCGGCCTCGCCCGGCGCGATCCAGGATGATCCGGCCGTCGGGGTTGGCGAGGATCTCCACCACCTCCGGGTCGATCAGCGCCGCCAGCACCACCTCGCCCAGGGCGTGACGCAGCGCCTCCAGCTTGCGTTCCGCGATCAGGGGATGAGCCGTCATGTCAGTTCGCCGCCCCGAACGACCGCTCCTCAACCTCCCGGCCGTGAGGGTCGTGCCCGGCCCGGCCCGAGACGATCCGCGCCGCGGTGTCGTCGAGCATCCGCTCGATGCGCCGGTCGACGGCGGCCTGCACCGTGGGATCCTGGTCGCCGACGCCGTCCGGGAGCCGGACGAACAGCGCTCGCGCGACCTCCACCACCAACTCCTGAATGATCTGCATGTCCTGTCGAGTGGACCGCATATGGCCCTTGAGTGATTGCTCAAGCGCCAGCAGCCGGTCGTCGGGGTCAGCCCTCGGGTTCCCCTGAAGGCCCCGCGCGATGGCGTGTCCGGCGGCCTGACTGATCGACACCCGGCCCGATCGCGCTTCGCGGCTGAGACCGGCGATGATCTTGGGATC
This sequence comes from Brevundimonas sp., assembly GCA_036744355.1. Classification (GTDB taxonomy): domain Bacteria; phylum Pseudomonadota; class Alphaproteobacteria; order Caulobacterales; family Caulobacteraceae; genus Brevundimonas. The sequence goes on along the minus strand of DAIOID010000001.1, from coordinate 91,312 downwards.
GCTGAGATAGACCTGAACGCGGCAGGTCTGCACCGGCGCGCGCCTAACCATCGCCCTGCCCTTTCAGATGATCGAGGACGGCGTCCTGCGCCGCCATCTCCTGGGCTACGCGGCCATAGATGTCCGCGGCGCGCGCGGCGACCTTCTTGTCGTCCATCGCCGCCACGATCTCCTTGAACAGGGGAAGGGCGGCTTCGGCGTCCACACCGAGGCTCCGACGGCCGGCCCAGGGATGGGGCGCGGGCGTCGGTGCGTCGACGCCCGCGACCTGGTCGGGCGGCGGCAGAGCGGCTCTCTTCCGGAACGGCCGGCGGCGATCGTACTGGAGCTTGCGAGTGCGCAGAGGGCGTTGGCCCGCCGCGAAGATGAGCTGAACGTCGTCGGGCAGAGCGCGCACCTCGCCGGGCTCGAGCAACGGACGGTCGATCTGGGAGCGTGACACGGTACTGCGTCCCGCCGCCAGGCCGGCGGGCGCGCTGCGGCTTTCACGCATCTCGCCGATCGTGCCGGTGAGTTTGGAGACCTTGTCCTGGGTCAGCGGATCCAGCGCCGAAAAGGCTGTGTAGATGGCGCAGTTGTCGAGGATCGTGTTGTTGGCGCCGTACGTCTCGATGATGTCGTTCAGCGACTGGGCGACGAACATCACCTTCACCCCGTAGCCGCTCAGAAGTCGCAGGGATTTCTCGAAGAAGCTGACGCGCCCCAGCAGGGGAAACTCGTCCATCAGCATCAGGAGCCGGCGCTGCTTCGGCCGCCCCGCCGCATCCCGGGTCTCGTCCACGGTGAGGGCTTGGGCGGCGGCGTAGAACAGGAGTCGCACCAGCGGCCGGAGCGCCGCCGCGTCCGCCGGCGCGACCTGGACGTAGAGCGAGACCGGCGCCTCGGCGCACATCAGGTCGCCCAGGTTGAAGTCCGAGGCCGAGAGCGCGCGCTCGACGTCGTCGCCCGCGAGCCACTTCAGATAGGATCGGGCCGTGCCCTGGACCGATGTCCGAAACCGATCATGCATGGCGGCATAGCCCCGCACGGCCGTGCGGATGAAGGGGTGGGTTTCAGGCTCGCGGTTCCGACCCGGCCGGTGCAGCGCCTTGACCATCACCTCGGCCGTGTCGTCGAGGTCGGCGAGCAGTTCGCGGACCTTCAGCAGCGTCTTGTCCTGATCCTCGGCCGTGTAGAGGACATGGAGGATGACCGCCTCCAGGATTTCGGAGGCCGCCTTGTCCCAGATGGCCTCGTCATCCCGGACGCCCCCGGGGTCGGCGAGGATCGAAACCAGTCGCTGGACCTGGGCCAGTTCTCCCGGGCCGGGTTGGATTTCCGCGAGGGGATTCCAGCGGGCGGATGCCGGATCACGCGGGTCGAAATAAAGCGCATGCGAGAAGCCCGAGCGCCAGCCGGCCGTCTCGCGCCAGAGCTCCCGCTTCGGATCATGGACCAGCACGCTCTCGCTCCACAGCAGGAGCGTCGGCGTGACATGGCCCCTCCCTTTTCCCGACCGCGTGCCGCCCGTCACCAGGCTCGGCCGCATGTCGACGGTTGCGAGGAGCCGCCCCTTCAGCTCCCCGAGGGCGCACCCTGCGCCGGCTAGCAACCCGGCGGCCCGGGCCTCGGCCAGGCCGCCCCATCCACGGATGCGCCGGCGGGATCCCTCTCCGCGCGTGAGCAGGCCTGCGCCCAAGCCGCCCATCACTCCGAGAAGGACCAGGAAGGCGCTGGACGAGAAGGCCTCCGGTTCGGCCCCGCCGAACTGCCTGCGCCAGCTGAGGATGCGCCACGGCGGATAGATGCGAACCTCTTCCGACACCGTCCAGCCGCCGCCCAGCACGGGATCGTGGCGATAGGTCCAGGCGAAGGTCTGGGTGGCCAGCTGCAGGCCGGCCGCCAACCCCGCCCCGAGCAGGATCAGCCGAAGGATCATGGCCCCTCGTCCTCCCCACCCTCCCCGCCCGGATGGCCCGCGACGTCCATCGACAGGAGCGCCGCGGAGCGGCCGCGACGATAATGATACGCCCGCAGGCCATCACGGAGGTCGCCATTGGCCCGGGTCGCCGCCAGCTCAAGAAGATCGTCCGCTTCGGCGTCGAGGTCCGCGAAAATCCGGCGCTCCGCGCTCCGGAACGGCGTCAGCTGGCCGTCGACGCGGTGATAGGCGTCAAGCAGGGCGCCGTTCCCGGTCCGGCGCACCAGGCTCTCGAACAAGTCCTGCAGGTCGGCCACGGCGGCGCCGTCGCGCGCGGGCGATCGTCCGTAGGCGGGCAATCCGGCTGTCAGATCGATCGCGGCCGACAGATAGGCCAGGCGGAGGTCGTAGCGATCCCGCACCGCGCCGGCGTCGAGACGGGCGGCAAGAAACCCGCCCGCCGGTCCCCGCTCGATCAACCCTTCCCCGCAGAGCCAGGCCAGCGCTTCCCGAACCGGCGTCGTCGAGAGGTCGAGACGACGCGCCTCCTCGACGATGACGATCGACTGGCCCGGCGCATAGCCGCCGGCCCGCGCTCGCTCCCGAATGTTGTCGAGGGCCTTGAAGAAGGGGTCGCGACTTTTCGCCATGACAGTCTCCGGCTCCCGCGCGCCCGACGCACGCGGCATATAACCGCTCGCCAACAAGTTGCGTGGTGTCCGGATGCAGACTCGCCGCATATCGGCGTTGGGGCCGCCGCTATGTGGCGGGAATCGATTTGAAACGGAGAGGTGATCGCCGATAAGTCGGCGAACCGAAAATCATCAGCTAACGGAGGGAGCAAGCTTTGACGTCCAGACGAATGCAGCCGCAGCGCGATAGCGATGTTCTCTCCCAGGCGCTGAAATTGGTGCGCCGTCACCGCCGCATGACGCGCGCGGTCGTGGCCCAAGGCATGCAGATGGCGCTGCGAACCTACGATCGTTTTGAGGCGGGCGGTCGCAGCCTGAACCTCGACTACATTCACCGTTTCGCGGCGGCCACGCGAAGCGACCCTCACGCCATCGTCATGGCGGTCGCGGTCGGTTCGCCTGAGTTGGCGCTGCGATGCGCAGACAATAAGCTGGTCACCGCCCTGACCATCGGGGGCCAGCGCTTCAACGCCTTGCTCGGCGACGACATCGCCGGGCTCGAGGCGCGGCCCATCATCCTCGCGGTCTGCGCCATGTACGACGCCTTGCTGGCCGAGAGCGACCGGCAGCAGGCCGCCACACGCTGGCTCGAGAACGGCGTCACCGACCTCGCGCAAGTCCGCCCCGCTCCCGGCCGATAGAAATATATTTCGAATATAGTTTTGAGACTTCGCCATCCGGGCGCTGACTGTGTTCGCCACACTCGTGGCGAACACTTGATGGAGAGACTGAGATGAAGAAGACCACTCTGCGCCTCGTCACCTTCGGCAATGCGAAGACGCTCACGCGTGACGGGCTCGGCACCATGTTCGAAGAGGCCGGCGTGAAGATCGGCCGCTACCCTTCCGAGGGCTGAGCGAAGGCGGGCGGCTGGTGACAGCCGCCCGCCGTTCGTTTCGGCGACGTCTATGACCCAACTCCTGTGGTGTGCGCCTGGCGTCTTCATGATCCGTGTGGATGACGACGTGGTCATTCTTGATGTCGAGAGCGACGCCTACCAGTGTCTTATAGGGGGTGGAGCAGAAGTTCACTTCGCTCCTCAAGGCGCGCTTCGAATTACCGACCCCGATCTCGCCACTGAGCTTCAACTCGCTGGCCTGATCAAACCAGGTAGACCGCCGCGACTTCCTTCCTCTCCAATTGCAGCAACGAGAGAACTGCCACTTCCAGCACGAGTGTCGGCATCTGAAGTTCTTTCGACCGGCTTCAGTTGGGCTATCGCTGCCGTGAGATTTCAACGGAAGTCGTTAAGGCAACTGCTTGCGTTTGAGCAGGCCGATGGGCTTCAGCGGTATAGCGAAGAGAAGCTTTCCCGGCTGGTGGGTGCGACACGGATCTCGCGCACATGGGTTCCGGGCGAAGGCGAATGTCTCCAGCGTTCGTTTCAGCTCCGGCACGTGCTCGCCGCGCGAGGCGTCCGTGCAGATTGGGTATTCGGCGTACGGACCTGGCCCTTCAATGCGCATTGCTGGCTTCAGATCGGCGATCTCGTCGTCGGCGACAGGCTAGCCCGCGTGCGCCGCTACACACCAATCATGCGGTCTTGAGGATGGGCGATTATCTGCTGATCTGCCGCGCGCCCAGCGACCCCCGAGCCTCAAGGCTCTTCACCGATCTGCGGGCCAGAGCATCGGCAGAGGGATATGTTGTCACTCCGATCAATGCCCACGCTTGGCTAGGTGTCCGCGGCCCCTGTCCGCCAAAGCGTGTGGACATTGGAGGTTGGGTGCTCATTGGGGATGTATTTGATCGCCGGTCACCCCGTCTCCCCTACGTTGACCCACAAGATCAGTGGGCTTTCGAGCGAAAGCTCGTCGCCCGCGTGTGGGGACGGTATGCAGGAGTTCTCTTTGGCCCCAAGGACCAACCGGCAGCCTTTATCAGAGACCCGTCCGGCGCCCTGGAATGCGTCGCTTGGACCCACTGCGGATTGACCGTGGCGTGCTCGGCGGCCGACGACTGGCTCGTCCGTTGTCTTCGTCCCCGCTGGCGCATCGACTATGCCCGCGTCGCCGAGGCGTTGCATAGTCTGGTTGCGGGAACCGGCGCGTTGCTCCTTGACGGCCCGCACGCCCTAGAGCCCGGCACGGTGCAGCCGACGCCGCTGACGGTCCCCCCGATAGCTGTGTGGACCCCGCGCCAGATCGCGATGCAGAGCCTTGACCCGCCCCCCGCAGCCCAGGCGGAAGTCAGCATTCGCTCGGCGGTGGACGAGGCCGTGTCCCGCCTTTCAAACCTCGCCGGGCCGCTCGCGGCCGAGGTGTCGGGCGGTCTGGATTCCAGCATCGTCGCCGCCGCTCTCGCGAAGGTCGCGTTGGAACCTGTCAGCTTGTGGATCAATGCTTACGGCGCCACGCCAGAGTCCGATGAGCGGTCCTATGTTGAAATCCTTGGCGATGCTCTCGGCTTCAAGCCTTACTGCACCCCCCATGCCGTCGGTCCCCTGACATCGGATTGGCTCACCGCGCTCGCGGGTGGGTTCCGCCCGGGGTTGAACGCGCTCGATCATCCTCAAAACCTGCGCTGGGCCAGCCTTCTACACGACCACGGAGCTAAGGCGGTGATGACGGGAAAAGGGGGTGACAGCATCCTGTTTCAAGCCGCCACGACGGACGTCTTCACGGATCAATGGCTGGCGCATGGATGGCGAGCACTGGCTTGGCCCGATCTCACCGAGCTCGCCGCCGCCAATGAGCTCTCGGTCTGGTCAATGGTTCGGACGGCTCGCCGATATGAACCGGGGAAACCCGATCCCCTCCTCCGCGATCACCCCATTCTCGCGCCGCTTGATCGACAGCCTCCGCCACATCCTTGGCTCAGAGACCTTGAGGGCTTCGGACCCGCCAAATGCTTTCATATCGCAGGGGTCGCGGACAGCATTTCCCATCACAACCCCTCGTCGCTCACGCAGGCGGTCGACGTTCGCCATCCCCTGTGCGCGCAGCCCGTCGTCGAGGCCTGCCTCGCCCTTCCCACCGCTCAGCTCTCGGTCGGCGGCAGAGACCGGGGGCTGGCGCGAAGGGCGTTTCGCAACCGATTGCCGACCGCGATCGTCGATCGCCGGACGAAGGGCGAGATGACCCGGATTTACGGACGAATGGTGTCGGAAAATCTGGACACCCTCCGACCGTGGCTGGCCGACGGCCGGTTGGCGTCATGCGGGATTATCGATCGGGAGAGAGTTTTGACCGAACTGTCTCCGGAAGTCTTGATCTGGCGCGGGCAGCACGCGGCTGTCCTCACGGCGGCGGCGTTTGAAGGATGGGTTCGCCTTTGGGAGCGTCGGCTGACGTAGTCTCAGAACCAGCATCATCGAGTGTGAGCGCCAACCAATCGAAAATCTGCTGGTAGCGATCGCGGATGTTGGCCGGGCTCCATGTCAGATGCTTCTCGCCCCAATAGGTCACGATGCGGGCGTGTCCGTGGTTGCGAAGAATGGCGCTAAACATTCTCTCGGCTTGTGTGGCCGGCGTGAAGTCGAGATCAGCCGTCAGGAACAGGATCGGCCTCGTTATGTGATCGGCCCGAAGAAATGGACTGGAGGCGGCGTAATCTTCCGGCGCACGCCACGGCGGATCTTGGAGCGCCCCCTGACCGGTCTCGGTCCAACCCTGGTTGAACCTGAAGAACATGCCGTTTTCCGGCTGTATGCGCCCTAAGGCGTCGAACTCTCCCCAGACACCAAGCATGTCACTGTAGGCGGACGAAGCGATGTAGGATCTGAACCGGCCCGAGCGAGTCGCGATCTCGAGGGCTGAATAGCCGCCAAAGCTGTGTCCCCAAAGGACCATCCTGTCTGAAGGAAGCTCCGGAAAGGCGGCCAACGCCGCATCGACGGCGAGATCGACGCTGCGGGCATAAGCATCGCCACGCTCCCTGACGGGTAGATCCCCAGGGACAGATGGGCTCAGGACGGCATAGCCGGCCCCAACGAAGACCTCCGGCCGAAAACTGTACGTCATAGTGAGCGGGTCCAGCCGCGCCAGATTGTCAGCCCAGCCCGGGTAGGGGTTCACGATGACGCCTCGGGGTTCGCCGTTCGGCAGAAACAGCCAGCTTTCCGTTTCGCGACCGTCGAAACCCAAGTGGCGGATCGGCCTGGGCTCGGTGACGAACATGTTCGCAAGGGTCGAGTTAACCTCGGCTATCGCTTCAGTCGATCCCGGTCTATGATGCAAAAGGGCATCTGCGAGCCCGCGAGGACGGAGTGTCAGCACGGCCTCCGGAGAAACGGCAAGTGTCTTGTCGAGGTCAGCGCCGCCGCCCCCCAACGTCGGCGCTGCGCCGTCCCTCACCAACCTCACCTGGCCTTCGCCATCAATCGCGATCGACCAATCTCTGCGCGGCGCCTCGTTGCTTTTCGGGCGACGCCCCATGGTGAGGTCGAAGATCATGGCCTCCCGGAGGTTAAGGTTGGGTGGCGAGAGCGCATGGGCTCCGTGCGCTGTGATTTCCCAGTAGCGGCCGTCCGCGAAGGCGAGCAGGCCCTCCGGCCCGGATGCAGCGATGCGCGTCGGAGCCACAACCAAATCGCCCGTCAGGGATTCTGGGACACCGTCCTGAGACAGCAGATACCAGTCCCCGCGCTCACTCTCCGTCGGTCGTGCGTACAAGACCGGGGTGAGACCCAGCCAGTCGGCTTGCACGCCAGCGACAACAACGCTGGCTGACGCGCCGGCACGCAACCCGCCGCGGTTGAATGGGTCGGTCGACTCAAAACTGGCGCTCATCAGCGTTCCCTCGTCCCACCGAGCGCCGTCTGGGCGGGCCCAAACGAGGACGGCCGTCGAGTCGGGTGACCATCGAAGAAGGTGGGGCGCGATGTCCAGCCCATCGACTCGCAGAGGCACGCGCCCTGTCCTGAGATCGATCAGAACAAGCCGGCGCCTTCGATCATCCTCCATGTGGAGAAGCTGCGGATCTCCCAATGGGATCGGCTCCTCCCTCATGACCACGGCGACGCTTCCGCCGTCAGGCGAGACGGTGAAGTCGGCAAGCCATCCCTCTTGCAAGGTCGTGATCTGCAGCGTGTCCCGTTCCAGCCGAACCAAGGCCTGGCGGGGCTCGGGGCGCTCCGGAACGACCACGCCCCCCCGCGCGTCGATGACGGTCCTGGAGGGTTCGCGCCCTTCGGCGGTCCGCTCCCACGCCTCGGCGCGACGTCTCGTGCTTGTACGATCATACCCGAGAGCCAGCGGAAGACTGTGGTCGGGGCGCACTGGCAGCAGCAGCGTGTTTGCAGACGCCCATGTCGCAGTCGCCCCGCCCAGGGGAAGATCGGGCGTCAGGCCGGTCCATCGGACGGATCGGTCGACTAGGGACACGATCCCGTATTCGAATCCGTCGCCTTGAAGCCTCGTGATAAGGAGATGATCCGAGGACGGCGACCAAGCGGCGAACTGCAGCCCCAAGCCTTCGTGGGGAAGCAACCTTTCCTCTGGAGAGGTTGTATCGCTGAGATCAACAATCCAGAGCTCCATGATTTGCCAGGTGGAACGGCCATTCGCTTCGATGCGGGGCATGGTGTCGTAAGGACCGCGCCTCTCGTAAATCGCCCATCGGCCGTCCGGAGAGATGGCCGCTCTTCCGAACGCCTCCAACCCCAGCAAATCATCAACCGTAAGCGATCGATCCGCCTCGATACCTTGGCCGTGCGCGGCCCCCGCCAAGCAAGCCGCTGCGATCGCCGTTCCGACGACGCGACAGATGAGCGTCCACATTTCGGATACTCACCAGCGTCGCGTCAGTTGCAGGGAGATCACGCGTCCCAAGATGCTGGCTTGACCGGGATCGAACCCCAAACCAGTCGGGGCGTCGTAGAACGGCGGCGCTTCGTTGAGCAGATTTTGGACGGCAAGCTGAACCTGGACGCCGGGCGCGCCGGCCAGGTCCGAAGTCCACCCGGCCGTTGCGTCAATCGTATTCCAGGCCGAGAGGCGGTTGCCGGCCCGATCTTTGCTGCCGGCCACATGGTTCCAATGAAGCCCGACCGCGACGCCGTCACGCGACCAAGTCGCACCGGTCCGCGCTCTCAGGTCCGTCGGGTAACCTACGAGGCCGGCGACCTCCTCAATGGGCGCTGTCGGCGTCGTCTGGCTTTCGTAGTCCAAAATCCAGGACGCTGTCAGGTCGAGCGCGAGACGACCGTTGCTGATCTCCCAACCGTGACCTGCCTGTACGTCCAGACCGCTGACACGCACCGCGCCAGTGTTGACCCAGCGTGTATCCACCACAGCGCCGTACGCTGTGACCGGGAAGAGGCTGGAAAATCCGGGAGCGTCCGAGAAGCTCTCGATGAGTGCGCGGTCGGCGGAGCTGTTGACCGGATCGACGAAGGTCACGAAGGGACGGAGCGTGGGGTCGATGAGCGCCCCGTCGAAGTTGGCGTTCACGGGCTGCGCGATGCGGTCATCGAAACTGGTCGTGAAAAAGTTGACCCCGAGCCTCGGCCCTCTGGTCGGGCGATAGTCGAAGCCGAGCGTAAAGGTTTCTGAGGTCTCAGGCTGCAGATCGGGGTTGCCACCGTACAGCATGAGGATCAACGCCTCCGCCCCATCGGCCCGATCCAAAAAGGCCGGGGACACGCCGAACTGGTCGAACAGCTGCGTGAGCGCTGCGGCGCGGAAGGACGTCCCCCAAGATGTCCGCATGGTGATCTGCTCGTCCGGCGACCAGATCAAGCCAAGCTTCGGATTGGTTGTCGAACCGAAATCATCGTAGTCCTCGAACCGGGTCGCGACAGAAAGCTCCAGGCGCCGGATCCCGGCTCTTTCATTGTCCGGTCCCACAATCGGAATGCGCGCCTCGGCGAACACTGCGGAGATCGCTCGAGATCGGTCGGGGCTGGAGATAAAACGGGGCGCGGCTGCCGTCAGGAAGGTCTCGCCCTCGGTCTCAAACGCCTCTCGTCTCGCCTGGCCTCCGACAGCCAACGAGATATCACCTCCCGGAAGACGCCAAAGAGGTCCCTGCACAAGCAGGTTCGCCGAACTTGCGCGGCTACGATTCCGGACAACACCGTAGCCGCTGCCGATGAAGTCCGACACAGCCTGGGCGTTGGCGCTGCCGTCTCCGAAGAGGTTGAAGTAACCATCTACTGCAGCACGGAAGGGCGTTGCCGGGTCGTCTGGGATGTTCCCCAAGGCTTCCGACAGGAACCGAGTGTTGACGCGGTTGCTTACGCCGAAGTCCGCCAGTTCCCAAGCGTCGGCCACGTAGGCCTCGACCGACCAAGTCGGCGAAACGTCGTAACGCGCACCGATAGTCAAGCCCAAGCTCTCGGATTCGGTCGAGCTCCGCGCTGGCCCTATATCCCGAAGGAAAGAATACGCCACGGTGTGCGATGAAGCGCCGTTCGGCGACACGAACCACGGATTGGCTTGTGTGACATTGAAGATCCCCGCGGCTGCCGCCGTTGCCGACTCCGTCGTTCGAAGGCTGTAACGGATGTCCCCGGTCAACTCGAGCCGTTCGCCTATCGATTGCCGGATGCGCGCATACGCGCTGTGGCGTTCGAGTGCAGGCAGAAGATCGATACCGGCGAGCGGGGATTGAAGATTGCTCTGGCCTGCCGCGAAGTCGCCGGGGGTCTGCGCCGTTCCACCGGTCGGTGGGCGGATCGCGAACTGGACTTCGAACGCAGATGTCGCGGGGTTAAGCGCGAGAATATTGCCGGGCGCGCTGTAGAAACCACGGCGGTCACTCCCACCGAAGGGTCGCAGATCTCCATCCGCCGTGACGCTTCGGTCCGAACCGCTCAACGCGTTGGCGGATTGATATTCATAGGCCAGGTAGGCTGCGCCCGATCCCCAGTTACGACCTATGAGGTGCGAGACTTGGACGTCCTCTGCACCGCCTTCCGCGGCGGAGACGCGTGCTCGCGTCTCCTGTCCGTCCACGGATCGCCGCATGATCACGTTCACAACGCCCGCGACCGCATCGGACCCGTAAAGCGCAGATGCGCCGTCCAGAAGTACATCGACCCTGTCGACGGCCGCCGACGGAAGGGCCGAGACGTCGGCGAACTCCGCACGAGACCCGGTTCCTGCGAGCCGACGACCATTCACGAGAACCAGCGTGGACGCCGCCCCGAGACCGCGAAGGTTCACCCCGGTGGCGTAGACATCGTTCGAGGTGCCGGCATCAGCGAGCGTGGCTTGGCTCACCGGCGTGGACGTGCCGGCGTAATTCTGAGGTAAGGAAACGAGAATGTCGGCGACAGTCCCACGACCGGTTCCATCCAGCGCATCCCGGTCCAGTTGAACCACGGGCGATGCCAAATCTCCCGACGACCGCAGCAGCGTTCCCGTTACGATGACTTCATCGATCTCGACCGCCTCGTCGACACTCGCCATGCCGGCCCGCTGCACCGCGAAGACCCCAGGCCGGCTCTGCGTCCATGTCAGGCCAGACCCTGCCAGAAGCCGGTCCAAGGCCGCGCCCGTCTCCAGCCGACCGCTGACGCCGGGCGACCGCAGGCCCGCCACCGTGTCAGAGGTGAAGAAGATCTGGTGACCGGATTGCCGCCCGAAGGCCGTCAACGCCTCGCTCATCGGTCCGGGCGGAATCCGAAACTCCCGCACGGACTGAGCGCACGCCGGTGAGCTCGCGGAGACGATGCAGGCGACCGCGGCGGCGCCGGACAGCAGATAGGAACGGCTCATAGACTGGTTTCCCCTCGACGCCCCCAGTGGCGCTGAAGAGAGAGACCATCGAGACCGGGGCTAACCCTCTCGGCGTCCCGAATTAATTTCTGCGCCGGGAGAGCCCGACCGATCCGTCCGCCTTTGGAACAGCCCGTAATCCCATGACATCCGAAGACGCGGCCACAAACGCGTCGCGGTCACCGGTGCGGAAGACGCCGTTGACGGCCACCGACCGGATGGCGGGGTCGTCGATCTCGATCTTTTCGGTCAGGTAACGGTTCATCTCGGCCACCGCCTGCGCCAGCGGGATATCGGTGAAGACGAGCTGGCCCGTGGCCCAGCTGGTTTCCGCCTCGACGTCGACCGCGCGCGTATCGATCCTCGCACCGGAGACCCGCACCTGCTGACCGGCGGCGATGCGACGGGGCGGCGACGGCGCCTGGTCGGACTGGACGTCGATCACGCCAGACACGAGAGTGACACGAACCCCCTCCCCTGCCCTGCGCACGTCGAAAACCGTTCCCACGGCCGTGACCCGGGTATCGCCGGCGAACACCACGAAGGGACGCCCGGCGTCATGCGCCACATTGAAGAGCGCCTGACCTTCCAGGAGGTCGATCCGCCGCTGATCGTCCGTGAAGCGGACGCGCACCCTTGAGTTCGTATCCAGGCTCAGGCTCGATCCGTCGCCGAGCGGGATAACCCGCTGCTCGCCGACCCTTGTGGCGAAGGCATTTCTGTCGGTCCAGAACCAGGAGCCGCCCACCATCAACGCCAGCGCCGTGGCCACGGCCAGACCGCCGAACAGAACGGACCGACGCCCCGACGCCGGGCTCACCCGGCTCCGGCGACGGGCTCCGTCCAGGGCCTCGGCGAGCGCGGGGTCGGGTCCAAGACCCCGGCTCTCGCGCCATACGCGGTCGACCCGGCTGTACGCCTGGGCGTTGCCGGGCTTGGCCCGCCATTCGAAGAATTCCTCGATGGTACGTGTCTCGATCGAGGTCGTGCCGAGGCGGACGTGCCACGCCGCCGCCTCCTTCTCCGCCGCTTCAACCCGCATCGTCGGGTTGGCCATGTCGCGCCCCATCCTAGCGCCGGAGCTGGGCGGCGCAGTGGGCCAAGGCCCGGGTCATGCGCCCTTCCACAGTCTTGGGGGAAATCCCCAGTCTGTCGGCGATCTGGGCGTTCGTCAGACCGTCGATCCGGGACAATAAAAAGACATCTCTCACGGATTCTGGCAAGCTCAGGATGGTCTCCAGCAACATCAATCGATCGGTTTGGTCAGCATCAACCCGATCGTGAACCGACGCTGCGGCTTCCGCCCTGCACGCCAGCTCACGTCGGCGCCTTGCGTTGCAAGCCAGATTCACGGCGATCCGTAACAGGAAGGCTTTCGGGTATCGGAGACCGTCAAGAGATTTGCTTGAAGCCACGCGAAGCCACGTCTCTTGGGACAGGTCGTCGCATTCATTCTGCCCAAACCTTCTCCGAAGGGTACGCCGCAACCATGCGCCGTAACGACGTTCCAAAGCCGTGAGGCGATCCTCGAACCGGCCTTCGACACTATCGACTCCGTCATCCACGCGTCGCTCCGAGGACTTCGCCCTCCAAATCAAGGGAGGGCTGAGCGTAAACCACCGTCGGAATGGTCACTATAGTGACTGGCCCAAAATGTACGATGGGCGCCGCCTGCGGCTATGGCGCTTACGAGAATCTTTGGGCGGAACGTACGTCGTGCAAGACAGAAAAAAGGCATGACAATCGAGGCCTTGGCTGACGCCGTGGGCCTGTCCTACAGCTACATGGGAGAGCTTGAACGGGGGAAGAGAAATCCAACGCTGCGCGTCGTGGAAAATCTCGCCGTCGTCCTTGAAACGCCGCCAACGGCCCTTTTGGCCGAATCTCGCGTCTGATTCCCTGACAACGCGGCATGCCCCAGCGGCTCAACTCGCAGAGCCATAAGTCGCAATGGTTACTATGGTGACTGGCTGCCCGACGCTCTTTGCGTGTGCCTGTATGAATGAGTTTGACGGAGACTTTTGGGCGCAACGTCCGCCGGATTCGGCTTGAGAAGAAGCTCACGATCGAGGGGCTCGCGACCGACGTAGGACTCTCATATAGCTATATGGGCCAACTCCAGCGCGGCGAGCGAAATCCCACCTTGGATGTCGTGGAGCGGATTGCCAAAGCCTTGGGCGTTAAAGCCATAGAGCTCTTCCGCGAACGTTGACCGCTAGATGCCGACAGATGCTGTCACCCTGCTAGCGAGAAACCTCCAAACCCTCCTACGCGCCGCCGGGCTGTCGCAGGAAGAGTTAGCATTCCGTGCGGGGACAAAGCGGAGCTACCTTAGCGACTTGGAACGCGGCGTCCGTAATCCGTCCGTTCGGCTGTTGGGCCGTTTGGCCGAGGTTCTGGACGTGCCGCCAGCGCGGCTCCTGCAGTGAGATCGCGCGGCAGGCGGCTCAGCTGGTTAACGCGCCTCCTCGTCCCGGATCTGCGATGAAAAAGTCGGCAGCAGACAACGCAACAAATCCCGGATCAGGCGCTGCTGCTCCGGACCCAGGCGCGCGGCCAGGCGCTCGATCATCAGGGTGAGCCTCGTGGCGGAAGGCCCCCTTCGTCTCCGCTTTCGCCCCATCGGTCTGCGCCAGGCCCTCAAATAAATAGCTGACCGGCACACCGAGGAAACCCGCCGCTTCCCAGAGCTTGGACGCGGAGACGCGATTGGCGCCGCGCTCGTATTTCTGGATCTGCTGGAACGTGAGCCCGAGCGCCTGACCAAGGTCGCTCTGGCTGAGTCCCAGGCTGCGCCGGCGATGAGCGATCCGGCCGCCGACGTGCACATCCACGGGATTGGTCCGGCGATCGCCGTCGCCCTTCTCCACTGGTTCCCGGTCGAACATCAGACTCCCCGGCGTTCGCGCTCGACACTGAAAGTTGCAGCCGCTCCAGATCGACCGACGAAGCCTCCGCAGCCGCAGCGTTCCGGATCATGATGTCAGCGTTCGAGGCCTGCGCAAGCCATTAGCCTCAGGCGGGGCATCGCAGTTCTAGCCGTCCTGATCGAAACTGCCGACGGCCGAATCCGCTCAGGCGGCTGTGTCCAGCAACGCCGTCACCTTGCGCGCGGTCGCCTTGGCCGATCCCGGGTTCTGACCTGTGATCAGTAATCCGTCCGCGACCACATGAGGCCCGAAGGGCAGCAGCCCCTTAAGATAGATCGCGCCGCGCCGCCTCATCTCGGCTTCAGCGTTGTAGGGCATCCGGCCCGCGACGCCGGCAAACACCTCCTCAGCCCACGAGAAGCCGGTAACCATGCGATCCATAACCAGCAGCCTCCCGGTCGTCAGGCGCGTATTGAGCAGCGCGCAATAGCCATGACAGACGGCCGCGACGATCCCGCCGCGCTCCCACACGGCCCGCGTCAGCGTCTGCAGGCCCGGACTGTCCGGAAAGTCCCACATCACCCCGTGACCGCCCGTGAAGAAGAGCACGTCGCAGTCCACCGGATCGATGTCTTCGGGTCGCTGCGTCCTCTCCAGTCGCGCCATCTGTCGAGGATCACGCAGCCAGGCGTTCGCCGAGCGGTCCAACAGAGGCCACTTCAGCGCGCGCGGCTCCAACGGCGACCGGCCTCCGACGGGACTGATGATGCGCTGGTCCAGGCCCCGCTCCGCGAAATGATCCCAGGCATGGGTCAGTTCGGACAGCCAAAGTCCGGTGGGCGCGCCGTCCTCATAGCGATCGACATTGGTGACGACGTAAACAACGCGCCTGTCCATTACCGGAGCCCTTCGGTCGTCAGTTCACTGCGCCGAACAATACAACTCAACGCGCCGGATAACACAACCGGAACGGTCACAGTTCCAGCCCGGTCCCGCGCCCGCTAAGCACCTGCGCCACGCCGGCGCCGGTCGGGGCCAGCACCACGGTCTTGCCGATGTCCAGTCTAGGCGCGCCAGCGCGCAGCCGCGCATAATGTTCGGCGCCGTCGCTGTCCCGCACGATCACGAACGGATGCGCGCCCAGCTCGTCGTGGAATCCGGTCCTCACCACCTGTCCCTTCACCGGCGACGCCCCCATCGGCCTCACGTCCCGCCCGGCCTCGAGACGCCGCTGGTTCAGGGTGCGGATAATGTCGCGGCGCGCCTGAAGCGTCCGAAGCTTCGTCTCCATCTCGGGATCGAGCCGATAACGCCGCCCGGCGCGAACCGCGAGACCCAGGCCTTCCAGATGACGGAGGCGGCCTCGGGTCAGGGCGTTCCAGGCGTCGCTCCGTCCCACGCCGTCATCGACCGTCCCGCCCGGTTCCGCCGCCGCCAGGAGCCGACGATCAAGTCCGGTGAAGCGATCCGCCGACGTCTCGCGCCAAACACGCTTCTCGGCGTCGACCCGGGCCAGGTCGCCGAGCCTCTCCTGTGCGACCTCTTGCGCGCGGGCGCGGAACCCGTAGGCGATATAGTCGCGCGGGATCACCAGGTCCCGCCCGTCACCACGGCGGCCGCGCACGAGCACATGCGCGTGGGGCTGGTCCGTGTCGTAATGACAGGTCCCGATCCAGGTCAGGTGCGGCTCCCCGAGATCCGCCGAGACCCGGGCCATGACCTCGCGGACATAGCCGCGCAGATCGTCGATCCGGTCGCCGTGCTCCGGCGAGATGATGAAGCGGAAATGGTGCCGGTCATCGGTCCAGCCTCTCGTCTCGACGGCGGCCTGGACGCCGTCCTGATCCCGATCGAAGAACTCGGGCCGGGCGCCGTCCGCGCCGGCGCCGGCGCGGCCGAGATAGGCGACGTGCGCCGCCAGCGCGGCGCCGCGCTCGGCGCCTTTGCCCGCTTGGCGGGACACCAGAGCTTTGACGATGACGCGCTGCCGCACATCGAGGCGGAAGGCTCGTCCCGACCGGTTCTGCGCCGCGCGAAGAACGCCCGACCGATTTCCGAGTGCGAACATCCGGGAGCTGGCGAGGCGCTTCATCATGCCGAGCCGGACCGGATCACGATCGATCTTCAGTCGCGTCGGAAGCCTCACGCCGACCTGTGCGTCGTCGACGCCGCCGCGTCTCGACAGCCTGGTTTGAATAGCCTGGTGAACCGACATGATCCGCGCTCCGGCCCCGGAAGATCCGCCGAAGAAAGACAACTCAAAGCAAGTCGTCGGTCCTGGTCGACCTCTCCTCCAAGATGCTGAAAGCATAGAGAAAGCCGACCCAGGCCAACACTCCCTTTTATCTTGCCCTCAGCCGAAATTCGAAGATTTCCGGACAGTTCAATCATAACCGATCCAACCCCTTAAAAAGTCGCCAAAGGTCGGAAGGCCAGCCGGACGACAGAAAAAAAACCCGCCCGGCCGAAGCCGAGCGGGTCGAATGTGCAGCGGGTCTCAAGCGGCGCGGGCGCGGATGGCGACGTGTCGGACGCCGTGCTCCATCGCCTTCTGGCCGAGGTTCATCGCCGGGCCGAACGGACGGTCGCCCGAGCCCCTGCCCTCGTCCAGGGAATGCGCCAGGGTCAGGCAGCAGGTCGGCTCGAGGGCGATGAGGTCGTCGTTCGCCCTGAAGGGAGCCGCCTTGCCGTGGGCGTCGAAGTCCGCCCGCGCCAGGATCAGCTTCACCCCCTTCTGCTGGGACCATTTGATCGCCAGCTTCTCGGAGCCCTTCGCCCCGGTCGTGGCGAGCGCCATGTCCGGCCATTCCGCCAGGGCCCAGTTCAGGGCGTCGAAAATCCGTCCGGCGTCTTCGGCCGTATCGGCCGAGGGCGCGCCCCGGAAAGCGATCACCGGTCCGCCCGGATCCGCCTCGCCGGACTTCCGCGCGCGGAGACTGCGGATCGCCTGCTTGGCCTCCAACTGGGCCGCCGTCAGGAAGCTGCCCCGGCGGCTGCCGCGCCAGGCCGTCCAGACTTCGCCGGTGGAGACCGTCCAGCAGTGGGCCGCCGCGTCGCGCACAAGTTCCGCCGCCCGGGCCGCGGCGTCTCCCGCGCGGGCCTTGGCCGTCGCCTCCTGAAGCTCGACGTCGGCCGCCTCGGAACCGTCGAAGTCGCGGTCGAGGGCGCGCATCGTGTCCCGGGCCCGGTCGGCGTCGCGTTCGATCCGCCCCGCCGCCGAATGAAAGGCGCCGATGAGCGCCTCGCCCAGGATGGTCTGGTAGTCTTCCAGTGCGGTGTCAGCGACCACGTCGAGCAGCTCGGTCATCAGCGCGTGCCCCAGCTGGAGCAGCGCCTCTTCCGTCGGGTGCGGACGGGCCTCGCCGAGGGCGTCCGTCTGGTCGTCGAAGGCGGAGGCGGACTTGAGGAAGGAAGAAGAAGCGAAGGGTTGCATCGGGAACATCCTTGAAGATGTCGAAGCGCCCCATGCGCAACGACCCCGGTCTTGGCCACGTCGGGGTCCCCGGCAGTCACCGGAGCGGAGGACCGCTTGTCCTGCGCGGAGGGGAACGGCGCAGCCGTTGACTTCCGGGGTGACGTGACAAGATCGGAGGGCGTTGTGTGGGGGCATGTCCTCGCCCCTTCGGGCGAGGACCCCGTTCGGCGCCGTCGCGCCGAGACCGCCCGAAGAGACAGTCGCCGCCCGTCCCGTCGTCGCCGGCCCCGCCGGCGACGGTTACGGCCCGTCATATCCGACCGGCCGTCAGGCCAGACCGGCGAGCTGCATCAGCATCTCGGCCGACTGGGGCCTGCGCTGGTAGGCGATCTCCGCGTGCGCGGCGCAGAAAACGCCGCGCGCGACCGGACGGCCGCAGAGGCGGAACGCCGACGCGCCGGGTTCGCCATAGGGGAAGCGGCAGTCGCACCGGCGGACGCTCAGGATGGTGGCGAGCCCGAACGCCGGCGCCTCTGGCGCGACGCCGGACCGGGCGGCGATCCGCACGGGCGCCGGACGGCCGGAACGCCCCGACGCGCGGCGCGGACCGCCCGGCGCCGCCACAGCCGAGTTCACCGGCGAGGCCGGCGACCGGCGGACGGACAGTTGCATCCGATGCACCTTGCCGAGCACGGCGCTGCGGGTGACGTCCTCGCCCAGGGTGTCGGCGATCCGCTGGGCGCTCCACCCCAGGGACCAGAGCGTCTTGAGTCTCGCGATACGGTCTTCGGTCCAGACAGACATGATCAGGCTCCCTCGCCTTTCGAGCCCCATCGGCTCGCCTGTCCGTCCCCGCCTTCTCCTCCCGCCCTCAGCACAAGAAGGGCCCGGCGCGCGAAGCGTCCGGGCCCTCACGCCTGTCGCGGCCTCCCCGATCAGAACGGGATGTCGTCGTTCAGATCGTAGCCGCCGTCGCCTTCCGGCGACCGGTCCGCCACGCCGCCGGCGGACGTCTCCGTCGCGGCGCGGCGGTTCTTCAACCGGATGTCGCTGACGATCAGGCGCAGGTCGTAGTGCTCGACGCCGTCCTTGCCCGTCCAGGTGTCGTTCTCGACATGGCCTTGGATCACGACGCGGCTGCCCTTGCGCGCATAGGGCTGCAGGTAGTTCTCGGTCGTGGCCTCGTTGAAGCAGATGCAATTGAAGCCGGTCGTCCGTTCGCCGGGCGTGCCGTCGGCGCGCCGGAAGCGCGTGGTCTCCAGCACGCGGAAGCTCGCGCGCTTCTTGCCGCTGCCCTGGGCCGACAGGATCGAGGGATCGGCGGCCAGATAGCCTTCGAGGGTCAGGGTCTGCATGGTTCAATCTCCTTGGAATGAGGGGTTGATGGATGGGCGGTTCAGGCCGCGACGCGGTCTTCGGCGGCCTGGTCCTGCCGGTCTTCCGCCCAGTCGAGGACGGTGAGCCGGTTCACCACAAGCTCCTTGGCGGTGCGCTCCTGGCCGTCCCGTGTGGCGTAGGCGGTGTCGATGAAGGCGCCGATGACCACGGCCTCGCAGCCCTGCGCCAGGCCGCGGGCGATGACCTTCTCGTTCAGGCTCTTCGACCAGCTGACGCAGTTGACGCCGACGAGCCGGGGCTTGCCGGCGTTGTCGGTCCCGCGCTGTTCGAGCAGACGAAAGACCGCCTTGCCGAAGTCGTCGCTGATCTGGGGATCGGCCGCGAGGCGGCCTGTGAACACCATGGTCTGCATGTCAGTCTCCTGTTGATCCGAAGCCGTCCGGGGAGACGATCTCCCCGATCCTGCTTCATCCGGGACCTCCCTTCCTCCCGACCTGCTCCCGGTCGGGCCTCCGCCCGACCGGGACCCGGATCACGCGGCCGCGCCGTCGAGGACGGACTGCACGGGATGACGCCGCAGCACCGCTTCCACCACATCGGGCCGATCCACCGGCACGAAGAGCCTCGGGGTATAGGCGATGATCTCGACGAAGCAGCCGAGCGCCACGAGCGCGTCCCGGTCCATCCGTCCGCCCACCACCTCCAGCCGCCATCGATCCATCACCCGTGCGCGCTTCAGCCACAGCCCCCCTGTCAACGCGAGCTGCACGTTGCGATCCAGGAGCGCGGCCGCCGTGCGCGCGCCGTCGGCCCAGGCGTCGCCCAGGGACGTCAGGCCGAGCGCGGCTTTCAGGGACGACGCCTGGACCTCGTCCAGCACCCGGCCGAGCCAGCGCCGACCGTCCGGCGCGCGGACGCGCCGCACGGCGCAGCCCTTGGCCGGCAGCCGCCCCCAGATCGGCAGGAGAAGGCCGGTCGCGAGCGTCAGCCGGCGCGTTCGCCATGGATCCGCCGCGGCCACCTCGGCGTCCCAGATCGAGCGCCATGTCGCCTCGTCCGCCTCGGCCCAGGCGGATTCCGCGAACGCCCTTTCCGGCATGACTCCCCGTTGGTCGGGCCGCACCAGTCGCACGGCGGGCACGAGACGATCGTCGTCGGTCGTCGTGGTCAGGCCGAGTTCCGCCACCGCCGCTCGGCCTGAGCGCGCATTGACGACGAACCGGCAGGCTCCCGCCTTCGCCTGAGCGGACGCCGCGTCGGCTGGGAGCAGGTCGCGCGCGACCTTCAGCTCGAAGGTGACGAGCGCCGTTTCGGCGCCGGTGGCGACGTCGGTGCGGATGGTCTCGGCGTCGATCACCTCCAGCGCCTCCGCCTCGATGTCTTCCAGTCCGCGATCGAGCTCCCCCGAGGCCGCGGCCCGCTCCAGAATGCCGGAGAGGATCGCGTCGAAGTCCGCGAACAAGGCGTTCTGATCGGCGATCCGCAAGGCCAGAAGCCGGTTCAGGAAGGTGTGGATCGGCGGCAGGTCGTCCGACGGCTTCAGGCCGCCGTCGGCGTCGCGCAGCTTCAGCCCGGTCTTGCCTTCGAACGTCTCCAGGTCCATCGCCGCCAGCTCCCCGAAGCCGAGCGCGCCGTAGAACACCAGCAGGGCCCGACGCGCCCACGGACTTTCCAGATTGTCCTCGGCCCGGAACAGGCCGGCCCCGGCCGTGCGGCGTTCGCCCCGCGTCAGGGCGCCCAGGGAGTCGAGCCGTCGGGCGATGGTGGAGGTGAAGCGCTTCTCGCCGTGGATGTCGGTGACAACGGGCCGGAACAGCGGCGCCGAGGCCTGGTGTGTCCGGTGGGTCCGCCCCAGCCCCTGGATGGCGTTGTCCGCACGCCAGCCCGGCTCGACGAGATAGTGGACGCGAGGCTGCCGGTTCGGGGCCGACTGGTCGGCGTGGTAGCTGCGCCCCGTCCCCCCGGCCTCGGAGAAGACGAGCACCCGTTTGCGGCCCGACATGAAGGCGTCCGTCTCGGCGCGGGCGGCCGACGCTCCGCGGCGCTCGACGACGCGACGGCCCGCCCGACGGACCACGCGGCGGGACCGTCCGGTGATCTCCGCCACATGATCGGTCCCGAACGCATCCAGCAACGCGTCCAGCGCGCCGGGGACCGCGGGCAGGCCGGCGAGGCGGGCGATCAGGAAGGCGCGACGCTGGAGCGCCTCCTGGCTGACGGCGGGCCGCCCATCGACCAACACGGGAACGAGCGTTACGCCGCCGTCCGCGTCCTCGACCGCCTCCATCAGATGCACGGGAAAAGCCTCGCGCAGATAGTCGAGGACGTATTCGCGCGGCGTCAGGTCGATCGAGAGGTTGTTCCACTCCTCCGGCGGAACGGAGGCCAGGCGGCGTTCCATCACCGCCTCGTTGGTCGACACGATCTGGACGACGGCGGAGCGTCCTTCGGCGAGGTCCGCCCGGATGGCGGCGATCAGGGTGGGCGCCTTCAGTCCGGCCAGCAGATGGCCGAAGAAGCGCAGCTTTGCGCCCTCGAATGCCGAATGGACCGCCGAGGCGGCCATCGGGCTTTTGGGTTTGCCGTCCGCGTCCGCCAGGCCGGTCGCCTTCAGGGCTTCGGCGAGATGGGCGTGGATCATCTGGAACGCGTCGGCCCAGGCGTCCCAGATGGCGACGTCGTCCTCGGTCAGGGCATGGGCGAGCGGCGCATATTCGACGCCCTCGAACGACAGGCTGCGCGCCACATAGAGGCCGAGCACCTTGAGCTCGCGCGCGACCAGCTCCATGGCCGCCACGCCGCCCTTGTCCATGGCGTCGAGGAAGTCCTCGCGGGTCGTGAACGGCGCCTCCGGTCCGCCCCACAGGCCCAGCCGCGAGGCGTAGGCGAGGTTCTCGGCGGTCGTGGCGCCGGTCGCCGAAACATAGAGGATTCGGGCGTTCGGAAGGCGGTTCTGCAGGGCCAGGCCCGCCATGCCTTGCAACGACGCCTTCTTCGCGCCCCGGGCGCCCTTGCCGCCCCCGGCGGCGTTGGCCATGGCGTGGGCCTCGTCGAACGCGATCACCCCGTCGAAATCCTCGCCCAGCCAGGCGACGATCTGATCGAGACGGGACATCTTTGCGCCGCGCGCGGGCTGCCGCAGCGTCGCATATGTGGTGAACACCACGCCCCGATCGAGCCGTACGGTCTCGCCGAGCTTCCAGCTGTTCAGCGGCGTAAGGTCCGACGCGGCCCCGCCGATGGCCGTCCAATCCCGCCGGGCGTCCTCCAGCAGGGCGTCGCTGCGGGACAGCCAGAGCGCGCGCGTGCGGCCCTGGGCCATGTTGTCGGCGATGACGGCGGCGATCTGACGGCCCTTGCCGCAGCCCGTGCCGTCGCCGAGGAAAAAGCCCCGGCGAAGCTGGACGGCGCCGGGGGAGTTCTCACGGGACAGGACCAGCCGATGGGCCGCCTCGCCCGGCGTCCACCAGGCCGGCAACAGGCCGGAGTGGGCCTCGCCGGCGTAGATGACGGTCTCGGTCTGGGCGTCGGAGATCCGCCCTTCGTCGCGCAGAGCCCGGGGCAACAAAGGCCGGTAGGTCGGCGCGGGCGGGGGCACGGAGGCCATCGGTCCGGACTCCACCAGCGGCGACGGGTGCGGCCGAGGGTCCGGCAGGACGATGCGCGCCAGCCCATGGGCCTGATAAAGACCGACACCGCGGCCCTCGCCCGTCCAGGCGCGCGTTTCATAGTCCACGGCGGACGCGCCCGCCAGGAAGGCGAGGCGCGCCGACGCGCGCGCACCGGCGCGACCTCCGGGCGCCAGAAGCGAGGCCGGCGACGCTTCAATCCGGGCGCGCGGCCGGGCTCCCGCGCGCCCCGGCACGGCGGCGGCCAGAATCGCGGCGGTCGGCAGGTCGTCTGCCACGGCGAGCGGTGCGATCTCCGCACCGGCCTCGCCCCGATCCAGCACCAGCAGACCGGTCTCCACCGAGGTGCCGTGCCGGGCGAAAGCGCGCGGCGGAAAGAGTATCCGGGCGACGATGCGGCCCCGATCCGACAGCTGGCGCAGGCCGCCCTCGTCCGACAGGGTCGAAGCCGGCGCGACCGCCGCGAGACGTCCGCCGTCGGCGAGCGCGCCCAGCGCCGCTGTCAGGTGGCGCTCCAGGTCCGTGAACGGCGGATTGCAAACCGCGACGTCGAACCGGCCTGCGGCGTCCAGCAGGTCGTGGATGTGGCGGCCGTCGAGGCGCGATCGACGCGCTGCGGGAAACAGGCCGTCGAGCAGGGCGGCGCGGCCGTCCGCCGGCTCGTTGAGCCACACGGTGCCCCCACAGGCTTCCGCCACGGCCGCGATCAGGCCCGTGCCGGCCGAGGGTTCAAGGACCCGGTCCCCGGGACGCACCTGGGCCGCGAGCACCGCGATCGCCGCCAGCTCCGGCGGCGTGGAGAACTGATCCAGGGCGACCTGGTCCTCGGTGCGCCGGCTGTGCGTCAGGCCGAGCGCGGAGACCGCGGCCAGCAGGGCGGCGATTTCGGCTGGCGCGTCCTCGAGGCGGGCGACCTGGGGGGCCATCCGCCGGATCTGAAGCACCGTGGCGGCCTCGATCGCCTCGTAGGCGTCGCGCCAGAGCCATTTGCCCTCCGTGTCGGCGCCGCCGAAGAGGGTCGTCATCACCTCCGAGACCAGACGGCGATCCAGCGGGCGCGATCGCGCGAGATGGCCTGCCAGCGCCCGGGCGGCCGCCAGCACATTGGCGGCGTGGGGCGTGTCGGTCGCGGGAGGAAAGAGGGACAGGGTCGAGGTCGATGACATGGTCGCGGCTCCGCTCGCCGGGAGCGGAGGGCGCATCCCCCACGGTCCTCCAGGCTCGCCGCGCCTGGCCCTCTTCTTCCCTTTCAACAGGAACGGCGCGCACAAAACCCGCCCCGCCGGACGGCGGAGCGGGTTCTTGGGCGGCAGGGGTCTCAGGCGGTCTGCTGGAGGGCCGCCTCCCCCGCCTCGGTGACGACGAAGGCGCCGGCGCCGTCCACCTCGGGCGAGGCGGTCCCTTCGGCCGCGGCGTCCGACGGGTCGGGCCCGTCCATCACCGCCCCGTCCGGATCGCCGTCCGGCATGTCGGTCGTCCACGACAGACCGGCCGGCGCCCAGGTGCGTTCGGCCGCCCGTTCCGCCACCCAGTCGACCAGGTCCGTCTTCTTCAGCACACCGACGCGGGGATCGCTCGGCTCTTCCATCGCCTCCAGCATGCCGAGCAGGAGCGCCTTGGAATGCGGCTTGAGGAAGTCGGCGTCCGGCGTCCAGTGCAAGGTGATGTCCGCGCCGCAGAGAGCAGCCAGTTCCGCCGCCTCGGCGCGCGCGGCCCGCCGGATCAGGCTGGTCCGCTCTTCGCGCAGATCGAGCGTCAGGGCCGTCAGCTCGGCGAGCAGGCTCATCTTGTCGCCATGCGCGAGCGCGTGAACCCAGGCGATCACCGTCTGGTCCGACCCCTCCCAGGCCGCGCGCCGCTCATCAAGCCGTTGGCGAACGTCGCCGTCCAGAGGCTCGATGATCCGTCCGCCGGCGGGGTTGAAGGCCGTCGCGGTCAGGGCGAAGGCGGATTCGGATCGTGCGCCGAACCCGCGGACCGCGACCTGGACGAACAGGCGCGCGATCAGCGCCGTGAGCGCCGCGCCCGGATCGTCGGCCAGCGCCCGGATCAGGCCGCGGGTCGCGACATCGGTGCGCACCGCGTGCAGGGCGTGACTGATCCCCTCGGTCTCGGGCTCCGGCGCCTCGACCTCCGGCGCCCGATGGGATCGCCCGTTCGCCGGCGACAGATCGCCGTCGTCGTCGACCTCCTCGCGGGCGTCGCTGAGCTCCTCGTCGTCCTCGATCTCCGGCTCGACCGGGGTAAAGCAGCGGATGTCGAGGCCCGCCCGGACGGACGGAAAGAAGACCATTGTCGTGGCGATGCGGCCGCCCCAGCTGATCTGGTCCATCGCGAGGCGCGCCTTCGCCATCGCGATCAGCAGGGGATCGACGACGGCCGGGTCCGTGGTTTCGGCAAGCCGTTCCCCGACCGCCTCGGCGGCGGCGTTGAAGACCTCGCGCGCCTCGCGATAGGCGTCCAGCTCGGCGGCGGGCAGCATGCCGCCATAGGCGTAGCGAGCCGGTTCCAGATCGTCCGGCAGCTCGAGAGCGTCGCCCGCCGACACATGGACGGCAAGGCCTTCCGCCTCGAAGACCAGGGCGATCTCTCGCGCGCGCCGCGTCCAGACGTCGGTCAGGATCGCCGGGTCGAGAAGCACCGGCGCGCGCTCTCCGAACAGATCGACGACGGTGCGGCCGCCGGCCGCTGCATAGCGCTCCGCGCCGACCAGGGCGCAGCGCGGGTCGCCCGCCGTGACCTGGTCTTCGTCCAGCTTCTCGGTGATGCGCCAGTCCTGGAAGCCATGTCCGTCGAGCGTCATTTGCGCATATTCGGCCTGCTCGGCCTTGTCCGGCAGCCGGGCGAGCAGCCGGGCCTGCCGCAGATTGAGCCGACCGCGCCGCAAGGCTTCGAGGGCCACGGGCGGCAGGGCCGACAGGGCGGCGAGCCGCTTCACGTCGATCTCGGCGTACCCCAAGGCCTTCGCGATCCCGGGCACGGCGAGTTTGCCCTTGAGCATCCGGCCGATCGCGGCGATGACGTCGGCGACGTGAACCGGGGCGGCGGTGTTGGTGAGCAGGACAGCGGCCGCCTGGCGCGCGGGATCCGTCTCCACCACCACGTCCACGAGGAAGCCGTCCTCGATGCGGCCGCCTTCCAGCAGATAGCGCAAGGCGAGGAGGCGACGACGGCCGTCCAGGGCCATGTTCGCCCGCTCGTTTCGCCGTCCCGGGCGCACGGTCAGCGGCTCCAGCTGGCCCGCCGCGAATAGGGTTTCCGCCAGCAGCGGAATGTCGTCGTCCGGCGGTTCGCCGAAGCGCAGGTTCTCGGGGGCGATGTCCACATCGCGCAGGGGAACCCGCAGTCGGGCGCGGGCTGCGGCGATGTCGAACGGGGTCTCGACGACCGTGAGGGCGGCGGAGGCGGATCTGGGCATGACGGAACTCCTGCCGGCGACGGGGCCTATCCCCGCCTCTCCGGCGCACTCCCTCGCCCTTCCTTTCCCCCTTCGGCGGTCGTGCGGATGGCGTCGTTCCAATCGCCACAGCCGGGCGGCGGCAGACGCATCTCCACAGCAAGGCCGAGCGCCGTAAGGCGATGCTTCAAACGGCGGGCGGCGGCCTCGCCGGCGAGACCGCGGTCAGCGGCGATCACAACGCTGCGGACATCGGGCGGCGGCGTCCAGGCCGCCAGATTGCCGGCGGAGAGCAGCGCCCAGCCGGGCAGGTCGAACCCGCGCACGGCCGAAAGGGTCGTGACGACCCCTTCAGCCACCAGCATCCTGCGGCCGACGACGGACAAACGGACGGCAGCGCCGGGCGGAACACAGCCCACGGTCTTGCGTGACACCGCCAATCGGACCGCCTGACGCGCCGCAGCGTCCAGATAGGTCAGTTCCACCCCGGTCGTGCGCCCGTCGGGATCGCTGATGCGGGCCATCAGAGCCCGCAGGGTCGGCCCGCCGGTCCGATAGACCGAGACCGGCGCGGCGGGATGTTCGAGAAGGTCGCGAACGCCAATGGACCAAGGAACGGCGCGACGCTGCAGATGACGGGCGGCCAGGCCGGACGGGCCGATCCTCACGCCCTGCGACCAGAGCCGCTCGGCCGTCTGCCGACGAACGCGCGTATCCGGACGTGCGACCGATGCGGCGCCGGACAGCGGCGCGCCCGTCGGCCGGCCCGCCGCGTCCACGAGGCCGCGACGGCGCAGATCCGCCATCACGGCGCGCCAGTCCGACCCTCCGAACGAATGGGCCACGACGCGCCCCTCCGTCAGCCACAGGGACACGGAGCGGTCTTCGCCGGAATGGCCGGGCCCAGGCACGTTGGCGCGCGCGCCGTTGTGATAGAGATCGCCGCCGAGGGCGGCGACAATGCCGCGCAGGCTCATGGGAGCAACCCCATCTGCCGAAAGCTCGCCGTGCCCTCCCGACCCACCACGAGATGGTCGTGCACCGGGATGTCAAACACCCTCGCCGCCTCGACCACCTTGCGCGTCATGGCGATGTCGGCCTGCGACGGCTGGGGATCGCCGGACGGGTGATTGTGGATGAGGATCAGGGCGGACGCGCCGGCCTCGAGCGCCCGCCGCACCACCTCGCGGGGATACACCGGAGCATGGTCCACGGTGCCATCCGC
Organism: Brevundimonas sp.; assembly: GCA_036744355.1. Classification (GTDB taxonomy): domain Bacteria; phylum Pseudomonadota; class Alphaproteobacteria; order Caulobacterales; family Caulobacteraceae; genus Brevundimonas. The sequence goes on along the minus strand of DAIOID010000001.1, from coordinate 64,183 downwards.
CGCCGCTTCGTCGCAAAGCAGGCGGTTCTTCTTGTCGAGATACAGGACGCGGAACTGTTCCCTTGGCCGATGACCGACGGACACACGGGCGTAGGCGACGAGGCTCGACCATGAGGTGATCACAGGCTGGCGGCTGGCGGTTTCCCGGGCGAGATGTTCGATCAGTCCCGCCAGGCGTTTGATGCGGTCTACCGTCTTCTGGTCGAGACCGTGGCGCTTCAACTCCGCAGCGTCGGCGTGAACGAAGGCGCCGACTGTTTCGAACCGGCGCTGGAGCGCGCCGACCAGGGCTCCGTCGGCCGCGAGGTCGAGATCGATGAGGAGACGGTGAAGCCAGGCGCAGCCGCCGTCGGCGGTGGTTACAGCGCGACCGAAAGTGGACAGCCGCCGCGGGTTGGGCGGCTCGATGAGGGCGAGAGACATGATGAGCTCCTGACCACTCCGAAGCGGAGCGCCCCTCCCCGCCCTTCCCTTCCCTCCGGTCGCGGCCCCGGGGAACGGTCCTGAGACCTGTTCAGCGGCCGCCGGAAGTTCCGCGACGACTTGGCCGCTCCCCTCAGACGCGCGTTGGCCTCGCGGCGCGTGACCCGGCGCCACATTCGTTCAGACGCCTTCTCGGATTCAGGCTCAGGCCGCGACCGGGAAGACCTTCTCGGCATCGAGGCTCCCGGCGGGCAATGCCCGCAACAGGTCGTCGTGCGGTGTCTGCAGATTGAGCCAGGCCGCACCGTCTTGGGGGCGCAAGACCACGATCTGGCGGTCGTGATAGGGGGCGATGTCCACCCCCGGCTCGGTGGTCAACATGGCGAAGGCGCCGTCCTTGATCAGACCCGCCACCCAGAAGAGCCGCTGGCCGGCGAGGGTGAAACGCCACTTCGTCTTCCGCTTCTGGCCCGGTTCCGCGTCGGTGAACTCGAAAAAGCCGTCCGACGGAATCAGGCACCGGTGCGATCCTTGGAACGACCGTCCATCGGAGCGGAAGTTGAACACCGGCCGTCCCCCCGGCCCCTTCCACGCCCAAGGCGTCATGAGAACCTCTGGCCCCGCCTTTCCCATGTGGATGACAGGCGCGCGATCGCCGATGCGGATCGACGCCATCGGTCCGAAATTCGGCATGCCTCCTGGAAAGACCAGCCGGTCGCCCGTCTGGTTGAACGCCGCGATGATGTCATCGAACGGCAGGATGAGCTGATATTCGTTGCACATAGAACCTTCCGGGGGCCGTCGGGCGCAGGATTTCACGGCTCCGACCTCGCCGCAAATCGGCGGGGATAAACGCCCCGCCGGATTGACTCCGCCCCCGGCGCCGAACCAGAACGTTTCAAGAACATTATCGTGGCAATGAGGAGTTCGTCGATGCCGGCCGCGCGCTCGGCCAAACTTGAAGATCTGCGTGCTCAGGTCCTGGCCCTGGAGCAGGCCGACCGAAGACCGGTCGGTGTGTTGCCGTTCGGCGTGGCGCCGGTGGATGCCGCCCTGCCGGGCGGGGGACTGACCCTGGGCGCGCTCCACGAGGTGGCCGGAGGTGGTGACGACGCCGTCGGCGGCGCTGCGGCCGCTCTGTTCGCTGCCGGGGTGGTCGCCCGCCTCCCCGGTCCCGTGCTCTGGTGCATCACGCGACCGGACCTGTTCGCCCCCGCGCTCAGCCAGGCCGGACTGGAGCCGGATCGGGTAATCTATGTCGAGGCCGGAGACGAGAAGGCCTTGATGGCCTGTTTCGAGGAAGGCTTGCGTCATCGCGGTCTCGCCGGTGTCGTGTGCGAGACGTCCCGCCTCAGCATGACCGCCTCGCGCCGGCTTCAACTCGCCGCCGAAGCCTCGGGTGTGATCGGTCTGGCGGTCCGCCGATGGCGTCGCGCGGCCGAGGCTGCAGACTTCGGTCAACCGACCGCGGCCGCGACCCGCTGGCGCGTCAGCGCCGAGCCGTCGGCGCCCTTGCCGGTTCCAGGCATCGGGCGAGCGCGATGGCGGATCGAACTCATGCGCTGCCGCGGCGCCGACGCGGCGGACTTCATTCTGGACGCTTGCGATGAGACGGGTCGTCTCGCTCTTCCTGCCGAACTGGCCCGTCGATCGGCTTCGCCGACGGCTCGGCGCGGACGCGCCGCCGCCTGATCGGCCCCTCGTGCTCACCGGCCGGGTCGGCCGCAGACGAGTCGTCACCGCCTGCAACGCCGCCGCCGCCGCCAGCGGCGCGCGCATTGGCATGGCGGCCACCCAGGCCCAGGCCCTGATCCCTGATCTGGACTTGAGAGACGCCGATCCGAACGGAGACGCAGATGCGCTGGATCGTCTCGCCGTATGGGCGATGCGCCGCTACGCGCCCGTCTGCCAGGCTGATCCGCCTGGCGGGCTGGCCATCGACATCACCGGGGCCGCGCATCTCAAGGGCGGCGAAACGGCGCTTCTGGGCGATCTGACGGCGCGCCTCCAGCGGGTCGGCGTCCGCGCCCGCGCAGCCGTGGCTCCGACCTACGGAGCCGCCCATGCGGTCGCCCGCTTCCGCCGCGACCTGGACGTCGTCGGCGAGTTCGCGATCGACGCGGCCCTGGCCCCGCTCCCGCTCGAGGCCTTGCGCCTCCCGGCGGAACTGCCCGCCGCCCTGCGCCGAATGGGCTTCGAGCGGATCGGCGACCTCGCCCACCGGCCCCGCGCGCCGCTGCAGCTACGGTTCGGCGCGGAACTGGGGCGACGGCTGGATCAGGCCTACGGGCGGGCGGCCGAGCCTCTGATCCCTGTCGAGGCGCCGGAGACACCACGCGTCGAACAGGTCTTCGCCGAACCGATCGGCGCCCCCGAGACGCTGGCCCGCTATGCGGGCGTTCTTGCCGCCGCCCTGTGCGGCCTTCTGGAAGCGCGCGGTCTTGGCGTCCGCCGCCTCGACTGGCTCTGCCACCGCGTCGACAACCGGATCGAAGCGGTCCGCGTCGGGCTGGCCGGGCCGGTACGGGATACGCGTCGCCTGACGCGCCTGTTGACCGACCGGATCGAGACCATCGAGCCCGGGTTCGGCATCGAGCGCATGACGCTCGCGGCCAGCGCGGCCGAACCGCTGGATTGGCGTCCGGCCGCAGGCCGCCTCGGCGAGCCGGCGATGCCCGATGTCTCCGGGCTGATCGATACGCTCTCGAACCGGATCGGCGCCGAGCGGCTCTATCGCCTGGCGCCCGTCGAGAGCGATGTTCCCGAGCGGTCGATGCGCAAGCTCGCGCCGTTGGCCGCGCCCACCGGTAAGGCCTGGTCGCCGGACTGGCCCCGCCCTGCCAGGCTGTTCCGCCGACCGGAGCCGATCGAAACCCTCGCGCTCCTCCCCGACAACCCGCCGACCCACTTCACCTGGCGCGGGGTCCGGCGCCGTATCCGCCGGGCCGACGGCCCGGAACGGATCTTCGGCGAATGGGGCCGCCGCGATGCCGAGATGTGGGCGGTCAGGGACTATTTCCAGGTCGAGGACGAGGCGGGCGAGCGGTTCTGGCTGTTCCGGGCCGGCGACGGCGAGGACGCCGCGACGGGGTCCCAGGCCTGGTTCATCCACGGCCAGTTCGGCTAGGGCCGTCAGGGTTGAGCGTCGCCCCGCCCGTCGTCGTCCACCGCGTCCTCGCGCTCGACGTCGTGTTCGGCGTCGTCCTGAGGTCTCTGGTCGCTCTCGCCTGGTCCGACGGCGTCGGGACTCTCGATGCCGGGCGACCGGTCGCTGTCCGAATTCCGGTCTACGTCGTCTGGGCCGGAGTCAGGACTGGAACGCGGGTCTGGTGTATGGCTCATGAGGGTTCTCCTTTGCCCCATGAACCTCAGCGCTACCCGCGAGGTTCCTCTCGTCGATGCTCGTCGCGCTGCAGTTCAGGATCCGAAAGGACGGCGATGACCTCTAGGTCGAACGCGTCGTGCGCCTCACGCTCCTCGGCGATCCGCTGGGCCTCGACGAACCGGCGGCTGGACAGTTCGAAGCCGCTGAGGTGCGCGGCGCCGCGCGCGCTCAGGCGCTCGATCCGTTCGAGCGTCACGCCGGCTTCCGACCGCACCAAGGTCTTGCGCGTCCCCATAGGCCTATTCTGCCATGAAGCGGCGTGGCGTTGAAGATCGGCGGTCAGCTAAGTCGGGTCAACGACCCGGCCCGTTCGCTTTTGCCCAAGCCCGGTGCCGACTTGGCGCGGACGGCGTCGCTGCGTCGTGGCCTGATTAGCTGATTATCGTGCGAGGACCACAGTCGCGGAAGCGGCGGAATGAGCCGCGCTTCGGTCGAAGGCACGGCCGTCCGCACAGCCCCGGCCACCGTTCGCGGCGCCCAGGCGTTGTCGCCGGATGACGTCCCAGACCGATCTCTTCGGCGCGCCGGCGCTGGAGCCGGCAGGCCTTCGGCTTGATCCGGCGCTGAACGACGCCGACGAACAGTCTGCACTGGCCGCCGCCTTCGCCGAACTGCCCTTCGCACCCTTCGAATTTCATGGCTGGCAGGGCGCCCGTCGCGTCGTCTCCTACGGCTCCCGCTATGACTTCACGCGCGGGCGTCTCGAGGCCGCCGAGCCCATCCCGCCGTTTCTCCATCCGCTGGCGGACCGCGCCGCCGGCTTCGCCGGCCTCAAGCGGGACGCCGTCGCCCAGGCGCTGGTCACCGAATATCAGCCGGGCGCCGGCATCGGCTGGCATCGGGACCGACCGCAGTACGGCCAGATCATCGGGATCTCCTTCGGCGCACCGGCGCGGATGCGGTTCCGCCGCCGGACCGGGTCGGGTTGGGAACGGCGGTCGCTCGACCTGCCATCGGGGTCCGCCTATCTGCTGGACGGGCCGGCGCGTTGGGACTGGGAGCACAGCATCGCCCCCATGGCCGCGCTGCGATATTCGGTGACCTTCCGCACCTTGCGCGAGACCTGAGTTGACGAGCGGCGCCAGAAAGAACAAAGCACGAACGTGTCCGCGCGCTATGTCGAACTGGAATGCGCTTCCCACTTCTCCTTCCTGAGGGGGGCGAGCTCCTGCGAGGAACTCTTCAGTCAGGCGGCGATCTGCGGCGTCGAGGCCTTGGCGGTCACCGATCGCAACAGCGTGGCGGGGATCGTCCGCGCCCACGAGGCGGCCAAGGCCACGGGCGTGAGGCTCATCGTCGGCTGTCGCCTGGTCCTGACCGACGGAGCCGAGATTCTCGTCTATCCGACCGATCGGGCGGCCTATGCCCGGCTCTGCCGTCTGCTGACGCTCGGCAAGAGCCGCGCCGGCAAGGGCGGCTGCGATCTGTCCTGGGACGACCTCGCGCTCTGGAGCCAGGGCCTGATCGCCGTCCTCGCCCCGGATCGGGCCGATGCCGTCTGCGCGCGTCGGCTCGATCGGCTGGCCGAACTGTTCGGCCGCGATGCCTTCGTCGCCCTGACCTTGCGTCGACGGCCGCGCGATCAGCTGCGGCTGCATGCTCTGTGCGAGTTGGCCGAGGCCGCCGGCGTGCGGCCCGTGGTCACCAACGACGTCCTCTTCCATCATCCGGATCGGCGTATCCTGCAGGACGTCGTCACCTGCATCCGCAACGGCTGCACCATCGACGATGTCGGCTTCCGCCGCCAGCGATCCGCCGACCGACATCTGAAGCGGGCCGAGGAGATGCACCGCCTCTTTGCCCGCCATCCCGAAGCGCTGGCGCGGACTCTGGAGATCGCCGACCGCTGCCGCTTCAATCTGGACGAGCTGGCCTATCAGTATCCCGAGGAGGCGACGCCGGGCGCGACGCCGCAACAGGAGTTGACGCGGCTGACCTGGGCCGGCGCCGCCGAGCGCTACCCGGAAGGTCTCCCGGACGCGGTCCGCGCGACGCTCGAGCACGAACTCGGACTGATCGAAAGCCTCGACTACGCGCCCTATTTTCTGACGGTCAACGCCATCGTCCGCTTCGCCCGCAGCCAGAGTATCCTTTGTCAGGGCCGGGGCTCGGCCGCCAACTCGGCGGTCTGTTACGTCCTCGGCATCACCTCGATCGACCCCGGCCGTAACGACCTTCTGTTCGAGCGCTTCGTCAGCCAGGAGCGCAAGGAGCCCCCGGACATCGACGTCGATTTCGAGCACGAACGGCGCGAGGAGGTCATCCAGTGGGTCTATGACACCTACGGCCGCAACCGCGCCGCCTTGTGCGCGACCGTCATTCGCTACCGCTCACGGGGGGCCCTGCGGGATGTCGGGAAGGCCGTGGGACTTTCCGAGGACCTGCTCAAGACCCTGTCGTCCCAGGTCTGGAGCTATTCGAGCGAAGGCGTCGAGGATCGGCACGCCGAGGAGCTCAATCTCAATCTCCAGGACCGCCGCTTGAGGCTGGCGCTCGATCTGTCCCGTCAGTTGATCGGCTTCCCCCGCCATCTCAGCCAGCACCCGGGCGGATTTGTGCTGACGAACGACCGGCTGGACGATCTCGTCCCCATCGAACCCGCGGCCATGAAGGATCGCCAGGTCATCGAGTGGGACAAGGACGATATCGACGCGCTGAAGTTCATGAAGGTCGATGTCCTGGCGCTCGGCATGCTCAGTTGCATGCGGCGCGGTCTGGACCTGCTGTCCGAACACAAGGGGATCGATCTGGACCTGGCCTCCATCCCGGCCGAGGATCCCAAGACCTACGCCATGATCCGCAAGGCGGACACGTTGGGGGTGTTTCAGATCGAAAGCCGGGCCCAGATGGCCATGCTGCCACGCATCAAGCCCCGCACCTTCTACGACCTGGTCATCGAGGTCGCCATCGTCCGGCCCGGCCCGATCCAGGGCGACATGGTCCACCCCTATCTGCGCCGGCGCGAAGGCCGGGAGCCGATCGTCTATCCCAAGCCCGAGCTGGAGAAGGTGCTCGGCAAGACCCTGGGCGTGCCGCTGTTCCAGGAACAGGCCATGCGCGTCGCCATCGAATGCGCCGGGTTCACGGCGTCCGAAGCCGATCAGCTCCGCCGGGCCATGGCCACCTTCAAGTTCACCGGGGGCGTCAGCCACTTCAAGGACAAGCTGGTCTCCGGCATGGTCGAACGCGGCTATAAGGCGGAGTTTGCCGAGAAGACATTTAGCCAGCTGGAGGGCTTCGGGTCCTACGGCTTCCCCGAAAGCCACGCGGCCTCCTTCGCCCTGATCGCCTACGCCTCCTCCTGGCTCAAATGCCATCATCCCGATGTCTTCTGCGCAGCGCTCCTGAACGCCCAGCCGATGGGCTTCTACGCCCCGGCCCAGATCGTGCGCGACGCGCGCGAGCACGGGGTCGAGATCCGCCCGGTCTGCGTCAACGCCAGCCGCTGGGACTGCACCCTGGAGCCGACCGACCGAGAGGACCGGTTCGCCGTACGTCTCGGCCTGCGCATGGTGCGCGGCCTGGCGAACGCGGACGCCGGACGTCTTCTCGTTCACCGGCAGACCGGCGCCTTCACCTGCATGGAGGACGTGTGGCGACGGTCTTCGACGCCGGTCGGAGCCCTGACCCGCCTCGCCGAGGCGGATGCGTTCCTGCCGGGTCTCGGCCTGCAACGACGGGAGGCGCTGTGGGCGATCAAAGCGCTTCGCGACGACCCTCTGCCGCTCTTCGCGGTCACCCAGGAAGACGGCGCGACCACGTCGGAGGTCTGCGAACCGCAGTCGATGCTCCCCGCCATGCCGGCCGGCCAGGAGGTGGTCGAGGACTACAGCCATGTCGGGCTCACCCTGCGGGACCATCCGATGACCTTCCTGCGGGACACCCTTCGGTCCCGCCATGTCATGAGCTGCGCCGACGCCTCCGCGATGCGGGATCGACGCCTGACGCGCGTCGCCGGTCTGGTGCTCGTCCGGCAGAAGCCCGGATCGGCCAAGGGGGTGATGTTCATCACCATCGAGGACGAAACCGGCGTGGCCAACCTCGTGATCTGGCCGAGCCTCTACGAACAGCAGCGCCGGATCGTGCTCACCGCCAGTCTGCTCGTCGTCGATGGCAAGGTTCAGCGCGAAGGCGATGTCGTCCATATCGTTGCGACACGGCTGCACGACGGCTCGGAACTGCTCGCCTCCCTCGGCCGACGGGACTCATTCCCTCTGCCCCACGGCCGCGGCGACGAAGTCTACAGGGGCAGCGCGCCGGACGCCCGCACGCCGAAGGCCCGGGACATCTACATCCCCGATCTCTCGCTCGACACGATCCGAGTCCCAACCCGGGATTTCCGATGAAACGCCGTGCACCGGCTCAAACCATCACGCTGTAGATCCGCTGAGGTCCCTGCGGCCACGCTTTCCTCCGGGCGCCGGCCTGGATGGCCTGTCGAGGATCTCAAGTACGAACTCTGCGGCGCCGAGAATAGGCAAGGGCTCTCCGAACCGCGCCCGCCAGCGCGCATCAAGGTCCTGATCCTCAGCCGTCACAGTACGGGTGCGATGCATGGCCCTCGAACGCCGCTCGCCCCCGCCCTGTTCCTCGCACCGAGCTGGCCAAGGCAACCCCGACCCGTTCGGCCGTTGCTATTCCGTTGGCCGCTTGGGGGGATCGCGTCGCGCGCAGGCTGGGATCGCGCTCTCGGTCGTTCGATCGGGGCACGGAGAAGCGCGCGGCTTTCAGCCGAGCCGACCACGAACCGGAAACCTTCGCCCCTCGAGGCGTTCTCGTTCTGCGCGAAGGGCGCGGATCCGAGGATGAACCACATGGCCGAGAAAACGCTCGACACCCTGTTTCACGACACGCTGAAGGACATCTATTATGCGGAACGTAAGATCCTGAAGTCGTTGCCCAAGATGGCTCGCGCGGCCCAGTCGCCTGAACTGAAGGCGGCGTTCGAGAAGCACAAGGATCAAACCGAAGGCCAGATCGAGCGGCTGCAGCAGGTGTTCGAGATCATCGGCAAGCCGGCGCGCGGCAAGACCTGCGACGCGATCGAAGGCATCCTGGCCGAAGGCGATGAGATCGCCGAGGAGTACAAGGACACCGCCGCGCTGGACGCCGGCCTGCTCGCCGCGGCCCAGGCCGTCGAACACTATGAGATCACCCGTTACGGCACCCTCAAGCGCTGGGCGCTCGTTCTGGGCCTGAAGGACGCCGCCGCCCTGCTCGACGAGACGCTGCAGGAGGAATCCCAGACGGATGACGATCTCACCACCATCGCGGACGCCGCGGTCAATGCGGAGGCGATGCGGCCGAAAGCCTAGGTCGCCCGCCCGCCCCTCATTGCATGATCAGCCGCCAAGCGTCCGATCCGCCTAATTCCCCAGAAAGGCCCTCCAATGACCCTCAACAGAGATCGCGATCCGCGCACGCCGCCGCCTCCGGCGGGTCTGCGACGGTATTTGCCCTGGATCCTCGGCGCCGCTGCGCTGCTGATCATTCTCCTGCTCCTGACCCGGTGCGGAAGCCGCGACGACGTCGACCGTACCGTTCCAGCCGAGCCCGTCGGACCCGCAGCGACCCAGCCCGTCCTGCCCGGCGACGCCGCCGTGGGCGTTTCCAGCCTCGACGCCTATCTCGCGGGCACGGACGCAGCGCCCCGCACCTTCGCGTTCGAACGGGTGCATTTCGATACCGGCTCGAGCACGATCCGCGCCCAGGACCGTCCCGAGATCCAGGCCGTCGCCGGCGTTCTGAACCGGTACCCCAACGCCCGCGTGCGGCTGTACGGCTACGCCGACGCGCGCGGCGAGGACGCCGCCAACCGCACGCTGGCGCAGGCTCGCGCCGACGTGGTCCGATCGGCCCTGACCGCCGCCGGCGTCGACGCGCGCCGCATCGAGGCCCTTTCGGGCGGAGAGACCAACCCTGTGGACAGCAATGCGACCGAGGGCGGCCTCGCCGAAAACCGGCGGACCGAACTGGTCGTGGTTCAACGATAACCCCCTGGCCCCGGACGGCGTCCGGGCCCCAAGTCTCCCATCACCGCAAGGACCTTCTGATGAGCCTCTTCGGAAAAATCTGGAACAAGATCACCGGGCACAAATCCGCCCCGGCCTCGTCCGGCCCGCAACCGGCGCAGCCGGGGCCCGCGACGGCCTCCCCTGCCCCGACCCCGACGGCGCCGACGTTCACGCCACAGCCCGTGGACGTGGAGCAGGTGCTTGAACAGATCGCCGCGACCAAGGGCGGCGGCGGCAACTGGCGCACTTCGATCGTCGATCTCCTCAAGCTGCTCGACCTGGATTCCAGTCTCGAGAACCGCAAGGAACTGGCCGAGGAACTCGGCGTCCACGTCGGCGCCCCCGGCTCGGCGGAGCAGAACATCGCCCTGTCGAAGGCGGTATGGCGCAAGCTCGCTGAAAATGGCGGCCAAGTCCCGGCCAGCCTGCGCGATTAGCGGGAACTGAGGCGGCTGCGCCCCAAAGGTCGCCTTGCCCGTCCGATCAAAGGCGTCCGCAAGGTCGCCGCGACCGCAGGTCACGTGATGCACAAGCTGGTCCCCCTGTTGATCCTCTGCGTCGGCTGTTCACCCACCGGGCGAGAGCCTGCCGTCGAGATGCCGATAGCCGCCTACGCGAGTCAAACCGACGCCCCGACGCCCGACTACGCGGTGTTGCTGAACCAGCCCGCGCCCGCGCGCTCCCAGGGCGCCGTTCGCGAAGCCTTGCCCCCCGCCGCGCGACGCGCGCCAGGTGGGCCAGCTCTGGATCGAGCGGCTGGAGCGGCGGGGCGCCCTTCTGGGCTACGGCCTGGCCGACAGCCGCAAGGACGCGGCCGTCACTGCGATCGACACGGGCCTCACAGAGCGCGAGTTCGATCGCTGGGCCGATGAGAACGGCTGGACCGCTCCCGAGCATATTCGCTGGAGCTTTGTCTCCAACCTTGTGCTCCCGACGGTGAGCTACGCAGCCCGCCCTGCGATCCGGTACTGGCCCGCATCCACGACGCGAACAGGCGGGCAGCCTCAGGCCTCACGGCGGCCGGGTCGAACTGCGCGACGGATGTTTCTTCGTCGGCGAGCGCGGTCAGCCGGCGACCCGACTGGCGTGGTTTCATGCCGAGATCGGCCTGGATATCGATAAAGCCGGTTATTTGGTCTTGCGCGACAGAACCGATGGCGCCCTCCGGGCCCGCGTAGGGGAGGATTTGAGCTGGGCCGGTCCCGCCAGCGCGACGATCGGGGACAGCGCTCGGGCCGCGCTTCAGGCGGCGTGCGGCGCTCATGACGTCCGTGTCGTGGGCTCGCCGGAGTCCGCAGTCCGTTTTCAGGCAGGCCTGACCGGTGCGCCGGGTCATGCTCGCTAGCCCGCGCCGAAGCCACCCCGCGGCTTGGCCGGGCGTCGGCGGACGGCACACCTCGTCCTCACGGTGATCGCGGTGATCCGACCGCATCGACCAGCGACCTGTTCGCGGCGCTGGCCCATGAAATCATCCTGAAATTTCGTCGCCACGCCCTCCCAGATCGGTCGCCCGCTCCACCGAGTCCGGACCGCTCTCCCGGCGTCGCCCATGGAGATGAGGTTCTTCGTCGAGGCCGCGGAGAACAAGGCTGATTTCGCCGCTTCGCTCCTGTCGGGCTTCCATGACGCGCTCGAGGTCGATTGACCCATAGCGCAACCGGGCCGCCTCGCGCAGATCCTCAGGCTTGAGCAACGCGGCGCGCATCTGATGCGTGTCCATCCGTCCGCCCCGAATGAGAATTCTGGGGTGTCCCTCGATCACGGCGGACAGCGCTGGGACAAGATACGCCAGACCGGCCAGCAGATAGTGGAGTGCGACGAGGACCAGACAGGCGGCGAGCGTGCCGTAGAAATGTTCGCCCTCGACGATGCCGCGTCCCAGGACCGCGCCGACGATGACGATCAACAAGGTGTCCAGCGGGGTGCCGCCGCGCATGAACCGCTTCTTGGCCAGTTTGAAGAGTGCTAGGCTCAGGACTCATAGCCAGAACAGGACGGTGGCGGCGAGGGCTATGGCGGACAGGAAGACGGTCGGACAGCGATCGTAGCGGGTGGCGACCCGGCGCCAGTCCTTCAGGCGTCCAAACATGATTTCGATCCGGTTTCGCCGCTTGTAGCGTCGCTTGTCGTAGCGGGTGGGTTCAGTGCGGGTTTTGCGGCCCGGGATGCAGGGCGTGATGCCCTTGGCCTGCAAGGCATCCCTGAACCAGTCCGCATCATAGCCCCGATCACCGAGCAGCCACTGAGCCCGGGGAAGGCTGTCCAGGAGGGCGGCGGCGCCGGTGTAGTCGCTGACCTGACCCGCTGTCATGAACAGGCTAATGGGCCTTCCGTTCGCATCGGTCACGGCGTGCAGCTTGGTGTTCATGCCGCCCTTCGTGCGTCCGATCAGTCGCCCGAGACCCCCTTTTTTACCCGCAGGCTCGAAGCCGTGCGGTGCGCCTTGAGATAGGTCGCATCGATCATGACCGTGCGGCGTTCGGTCTGAGCCCCGGACAGGCCCTCCATCATCCGGATGAAGACGCCAGCCTCGCTCCATCGCTTCCAGCGGTTGTAGAGGGTCTTGTGCGGCCCGTAGGCCGCCGGCGCATCCCGCCAGCGGAGGCCGTTGCGGTTGACGAAGATGATCCCGCTCAACACCCGGCGGTCGTCAACGCGCGGCTTGCCGTGGCTCGTGGGGAAGAAGGGCTCCAGACGAGCCATCTGCTCGTCCGTCAGCCAATACAGGTCGCTCATATCCAGACTCCTCAGGAGCCTGAATCAGATCGAACGCCTCACATCAATGGGTCCTGAGCCTAGCTCAGGAACAGGTTGGCGTTCACCGAATGATTTTCCGGCGCGACCGAGTCGCCGTTGAAGGTGATCTCCGCGCCGTCGCCGCCGAACGAATTCTGCGAGCCGGCGATCAGGCCGTCCTGAAAGGGACGCACCTGCCCCGTCGCGCGGTCGACGACCCAGCAGCCGACGAACCAGCCCGGCCCGCCGCGCCCGCCGAAGCTCTGAAGGCAGTCGTGCACGCCGTTGCTGTGGAGATCGGGCGTATTGATGAAGTCGTCGTAGCCGCCGGCGGTGGCGCCGCCGGCATAGCCGATCGCCCAATCGGACGTCGATGGGATCCAGATCGGTCATGGCGATCATCCTGTCGTTTGTTGCAACTCTAGCGCTTCAATTCGCTGAGGACGCCGCGCCAGAAGCGCTTCGCCGGCGCACGCGCAACCCTGACCTCGGGATCGCGACCATCTCCGCCCAGCTTCTTCATGAAGCCGGACGGCGATGAAGGGGGGTGTAGAACACGCGCCCTCGTCCCGACGCCCAGGAGACCCGCGGCGGTGACGCCACGAGGCGTCGAAGGAGCCGTCGTCGCTCAGGAACCGCAGATGCACATGCGACGCCGCATCGTCCAGCACGGCGGCATGGCGGGCGAGCCAGCTCGACTTCTCGATCTTCATCAACGGCCACCGATAGTCCGACCATCGCGGATCCGCGAGCGTCGGGTAGTCGGACCCAAAATGCACAGGCGGAGAGGCCGTCCTGCCGAACACGGAGGCGACCGGCGTCCAAAGTTCGACCATCAGGTCGCGCTCGCCTGCATAGAAGGAATAGGTCGCCCTGACCGTCGCCCAACCGGGCGCCGCGTCGACTTCGATCCCGCACGGCGTCTCCGGCATATCCGGAACCGGGCGCCAGGGGACGGCCGTATCTCCGCCTACGTCCATTTCGGCTGCGCCCCTGTTCCCCGATCCGGACTGCGCCTCGACATACGGCGCCGGTCAATGGTCCAGGGCGGCGGAGACCAGGTCTTGGGCCTCCCGCTGCACCTGAACCAGATGGTCCGGGCCGAGAAACGATTCCGCATAAATCTTGTACACATCCTCCGTGCCCGAGGGTCGTGCGGCGAACCAGGCGTTCGCCGTCGCCACCTTTACCCCTCCGATGAGCGCCCCGTTTCCCGGCGCCTCGGTCATCACCCGCGCGACCGGCTCCCCCGCCAACTCCCGGGCGGACACATCGCGGGCTCGAAGGCTCGCCAGCTGCTTCTTCTGCACTGCGGTCGCGGGCGCGTCGATGCGGGCGTACGTCGGCGTCCCGTGTCGCGCCGCGAGCTGCCCGTAGGACTGGCTTGGGCTGTCCCCCGACCGGGCCGTCATCTCCGCCGCCAGCAGGCCGAGAACGATCCCGTCCTTGTCCGTCGTCCACGTCGCCCCGTTCCGGCGCAGCAGCGATGCGCCGGCGGATTCCTCGCCGGCGAAGCCAAGGCTTCCGTTTTCAAGCCCTTCCACGAAATACTTGAACCCCACGGGCGTCTCGACCAGCGGTCGACCGAGGTCTGCGGCGACGCGGTCGATCATAGAGGACGACACCAGGGTCTTGCCCACCCCGGCCCTCGCCGGCCACTCCGGCCTATGCGTAAAGACATAGGCGATGGCGGCCGCGAGAAAATGATTGGGGTTCATCAGGCCCCCATCCGGGGTGACGACGCCGTGGCGATCGGCGTCGGCGTCGTTGCCCACCGCGATGTCGGCCGCGCCAGCCTGCGCCATGGCGCAGGTCAGATTGCGCATGGCGGCGGACGAGGAGCAATCCATCCGGATCTTGCCGTCGAAGTCCAGGGGCATGAACGCCCACCGAGGATCCACGACCGGGTTGATCACGGCGAGGTCGAGCCGATGCCGGTCGGCGATCTTACGCCAGTACTCCACGCTCGCGCCTCCAAGCGGATCGACGGCGAGGCGCACTCCGGCGGAGCGGATGAGGTCAAGGTCCAGCACGCTCGGCAGATCATCGACATAGGCTTCCATGTAATCGTAACGCCGGGCCTGCCGAAGCGCCGTTTCGATGGGAACCCGTCGGACCTCGCGCAGGCCGTCCGCGATGAGCGCGTTGGCGCGACGGGCTATCGCTGAGGTCGCCTCGCTTCCGGCGGGGCCGCCGGAAGACGGATTGTACTTGATGCCGCCGTCGCGCGGCGGATTGTGCGAGGGCGTGAGCAGGACGCCGTCCGCGCTTCCGGGCTGTCGTCGGTTCGCGTGCAGGATCGCATGCGACACGGCCGGTGTCGGGGTGACGCCGTCCCGGGCGTCGATGAGGGCGTCGACGCCGTTGGCGACGAGGACCTCCAGGGTCGTGCGCCAGGCGGGCTCAGACAGGGCGTGCGTGTCGCGAGCCAGGAACAGCGGGCCGGTCACGCCCGTTTTCAGGCGATGCTCGGCCACCGCCTGCGCCACGGCGAGGATGTGCGCCTCGTTGAAGGCCCCGTCGAGACTGGAGCCTCTGTGACCGGAGGTGCCGAAGACGACCTGCTGGGCGGGAAGCGCGGGATCGGGCCGGATCGCGTCGTAGGCTCGTATCAGAGCGTCCACATCGACAAGGTCTTCGGCCCGAGCCATCTCTCCAGCGCGTTCGTGCATGGTCGCCTCACTCGATGTTCAGACGCCAGCGTTACACGATTTGTTGCAGCGCAAAAATCCTCATGCATGGCCGGTAACGGAATGTTAATGTCGAGCATGCCGAGCGATGCCGACATCAACGCCGACATCGGGCGCGCGCTGCGCATGCGGCGCCGCACAATGGGCCTCACCCAGCGCGCCGTCGCCGATGCGATCGGCGTGACCTGGGTTCAGCTGCATAAATACGAACACGGCGCGGCGGGCGTCAGCGCCGAAAGGCTTCAGCGTCTCGCCGTCGTTCTCAGATGCTCGCCCGGCGATCTTCTCGGCGAGCCCGACCCCTACGAGCATCCCGGCGCGCGGCGGCTTGTCGCCGCCTGGTCGCGGCTCGCGGCTCCCGAGCAGCGCCAAGCTGTGCTGAATCTGCTGGAGGCGCTCGGCGCCTCCGGCCGCGGCCAGCTGAGCCTGCGATCCGCGGCCGGAACGCCCGCAGAACAGGATGCGCGTCCCGATTTCTGAGGCCACGACGCCTCGGTCGGGGTCGGATCACCGCATCGGGGCGCGTTGCGGATCGCCGGCGGCAGACCGCGCTCGCGGCAGCGCTCCGGCAAGGCGGCGCCTGAGTGGTCCGTCGAAGCGGTCTATGACCGCCGCCGCCGGGAGGCTGACCGCGAGCAGGAGCACCGGGCCAGCCAGCCCCATCTCCCGAACCCGAAGCCCCGCCACCGCTTCGCCGACCTGGTTCAGCAGATAGAGCAAGGGGGTATGGATGACGTAGAGGGCGAAGGAGACGCGGCCCAGATATCCGAGCACGCGCGAAGGCCGACCGTTCGTTGATCCCGCGATCAGCAAGGGCAGAAGGCAGAGCACGGCGACGAGGTCCCGGACCGTCACCCACCGCGCCGGCGCAGGGACGAGCACGATGGCGAGGAAACCCGCGACCACGATCCAGGGTGAGAGGCAGATGCGGAGACGTCCGGCCGCCCACAGGCGATGCAGGGCGACGCCGGTGAAGAATGAGAAGAACACCCGGGCGGCCGCGATGGCGAAGCCGGAGAAGCGGGCGCGCCGCCGTTCAGGTCTCCATGGACGATCGCGACCCAGATGAGGGTCGCGGCGCCGAGCCCCACAAGCGTGAGCAAGGGCCGCCACCCCCGCAGGAACGGCGCGGCCAGGGCGAACAGCGCATTGACCGCGAGTTCGAAAAACAGCGACCAGGCGGGGGGATTGAACGGATAGAGATGCCAGGTCACCAAGAAGGCCGGCGCCGCAGGCGCGAAGACCGCGTTGGCGGCAAGAGTCCCCAGCGCGCGACTGGGCCAGAAGGTCCCCGCCGGCAGGGTGGCGACCATGTGGACGCCGAACCCGACGGCGAGGGCCAGTCCATAGAGGGGATAGAGCCGGATGAGACGGCGGACCATGAACGCCCCGGCGTCACGCCAGCCGTTCAGCGCACCGCCGTAGTTATGCGCCAAAACGAAGCCGCTGAGCGCGAAGAAGAGATCGACGGCGAGGTAGCCGCCGGGCACGCGGCGGGTTCCGGCGTGATACGCCACCACGATCACGGCCGCCGCCCCACGGAGCGCGTCCAGCGTGGTGAAGATCGGTTTGGTCAAGCCGGCGCCTTTCGGGAAGCATCCCCCTCCCCTTCGCGCCCTCGTCCGTCATCCGCATGACGGTCCAACCCATCACCCCTGTCGCCTGCGCATGATGTCGCACGCGCGCATCGACCTCAACCGCCCGGCGCACCGGGCGCCCTTCGGCGCGGAAGGCGGGGATGAGGCGACCCGGCCCCAGCGGGGGACGCATGAGCCGGGCCGCCGCCACGGCGTTCCGAGGCTCGGATCGCCGCCGCTTGGTGGGGCGGGCGCAGATCTCCGCGCGCTCCTCAGTCGAAGTCCGCCCCTCCGAAATCACGCCGGCCGGCGACCGCTTGGAAAGGATCGCCCGCCGAGCGCGCGCCTGCCGGTCAGATCAGCCGTTCCCGCCGGGCGAGGCGCTGGACGGCGTCGTGCAGGGCGCCGAGGATGTGAGCGAGAAGGCGGGCCATGAAAGGTTAATCCATTATGGGCGACCCACGTTCTTTCACATTGACTTGAACGTCGCCTGGAGACGCACCTGACGCCGCTCGAAACGGCGCAGGAACCGGCGGAAGAACTCCGCCTCCTCACGGGCTATGTCGGGATGGGCGGACTGACCCGACGCCGCCTCGCCGCCCTCAGGGTCGAGGACCCGCCAGGTCCATACGGTGGGCGCCGACTGCTGCAGGTGGACGGCGAACTCTGCGGAATGCGTCATGATCAGGCCCTCGTGCCGCTTTGGGATGACACGCGCGCCTATGCAAGAGCGCGGCCGCATCGGAGGGCGGCCGGCAAACGCTCCGTGACCGGAGTCACGGAGCGTCCGTCTGCCCGCCTCGCGCCGGCCGGCTGCTCCGACGGCCTGCGGTTGGCGACAGAATTTGACGACTCGAGCCCTGTGCAGCGAGAATCCCTGACGGACCCGAAGGTTTCGCCTCAGCACGCCCGTCGCCGGCGTCCGGCGCGACCTTCCCGGGGAGGGGCGGCCGGTAGAGCCAGGTCCAGCCCAGGCGTTGCGTCGCCGCCGCCAGCCCGAGCGAGAGGACGAGGACCGCAAGCGTGGCGACGAACGGGGTCGGCCAGGCGACGCCCAGCGTCGCCCCGCTCCCGCGCCAGAGCGCCGTCACCGCGATAATGACCACGGAATGCAGCAGATAGACGCCAAGGCTGGCTCGGCCGAACCTCTGCACGAGACGGCCCAGCACCGGCGCGCTGGCCACGACGGAGGCCGCGGCGACGCCGACCGGCGCGGCGAGGCCGGTGAGCCCCGACTGCAAGAGGCCGAGCAGCGGTTGCGGCGGCGTGAGGCGGGCCGTCAAGAGGGCCAGGAGGCAGAAGAGCGCGCCGCCGCCGACCAGGACCGCGAGCCGACGGCGCTCGAGCAAGCCATCCCCGTTCGCCGCCGCCAATCCGAGGAGGAAGAACGGAAAGAACCTGACGAGGTTCTCGTACACGAAGCTGTCGAAGGAGAGGACCTCGGTGAAGGACAGAAGCGCGAGCGTCGATGCCGCCGCGAAGGCGATCCACCGCTGCTGGCTCGGGATCAGGGCCGCCAGGCCCGTGTAGGCGATCAGAGCCCACAGGAACCACAGCGGCGTCCTGGGATCGACCACATAGTCCAGGATCCGGGGTTGCGGCGCATCGCCGTACAGGGCCAGAACGCCCCAACGCAGCAGCGACCAGACTGCGAAAACATAGGCCAGGCCGGCCAGGCGAACGCCGATGCGGGCGTTCCATCGCCCCGTCAGCAGGGATCGGCTGAAGTGCCCCGCCACCAGGAAGAAGATCGTCATTGGAAACGGGGCGAAGAAGTTGATCAGCGCCCAGGCGCTCCAGTGAACCGGCCCGGCGCGGGCGAGTTCGAGCGACACGTGGAAAAAGACCACCGTGATGATGGCCATGCCCCGCGCCGCATCCGCCCACGCCTTGCGCATCCCGCTCTCCCCCGAGGCGCCCCGCCCCCTGGATCAAACACGCAGCAATGACGGCGCCAGCCTCGCCCCCGGCCTTGAAGCCGCTCCGGAGGCTCAGCAAGGGAACAATCGACGCCCTCCGTCACGCCCCCGCGCGCGATCCTGTGCCAAAATACTACAGCGGCGACGACCTGTCCCCAGAAATGATCGGGGTTGGCCCGGATTAACCACGTCCGCGCGTCTGGCGCGCGCAAGGCGTCGGATAGGCTTCGTCTCGTCGTCGGGGCGCTCTCTCCCTCCGCCGGCCGGGCGGCCCGATCGGAACAGCAGCCGCGGGTCGCCCACACACGCCCCAGCGCCTGAGCCGACCCCGACCGGTCAGCGCCAGGCTTCGCCCGCCGGCGTGTCCGCGCTCCCAAGGCCCCGCGCCGAGACCTTTCCGCCGCCGCTCGACCGGCGTCGCCGGTCCATATCCCGAATGGCCGCGAAGGTGAGATAGGGCCGTCGTCGCGCCGCGTCCCGGAAACGCTCGACCAGGGCGGGCGCGGTGGCGGCGACGACGCCGGCGGCGTCCGCGAGGAGATCCATTAGGGAAAAATTGCGGCCGACCCCGCCCTGCGCCAGTTCGATGACAAGGCCGAGCGCCAGCACGCCAAGCGCGAGGTCCGTCCGGCGGGTCCGGGGCGCGATGGCGAATACGAGGAGCGAAAGACTGTAGAAGGCGATCGCGTGCGCCATGCGGTCGTCGAGCCCGAAGCGGGCTTCCAGTCCCTCGAACGGGCCAAGCGTCAGAATGAGCAGTCCGACCACGGCGGCGATCGTCGCGGCCCTGAGAAGTTGGAGGGTTCGGTGGGGAGTCAGCACGGTCCGTCTCGCAGTTGCGAGAGGATCGGTAGACGCGGAGCTCAAAAGGCGAAGTGAAACGACGTCGTCAACGGCCGTAAACCATGACCTCGGCGCCGCCCCTTCACAGGCCGGGAGTGCTCCGGCGCCGGTAGCTGCGACGACGCCGCAAGCTGCGGCGGACGGGCGTCAGCGGCGATCCCCAGCCCAGGCGGCGTTGAACGGCGGGCCAGATCAGCCAGACGGCGACGAATGCGCAGAGCAGCAGGGCCAGCGAGATCAATAGGCGCTCCGGAAAAATGCGTGCGCAGCTGACACCGACATTGCGGCCAGGTTGCGGCGCACAATGACGCCGTCTCCTCCGTCAGATGCAGCGCGCTGCGGAACTCTGCGTATTTGCGTGGATTGAAGACTCATCTAGCCTCCAGGCAAAGCGATAAACAACGGGAGGGTACTCATGCAAGATCACACGACAGATCCGCTGCCGCTGGCCTGCCGCGGCCTTCTCCCTGGCCGCCCGCTCGTCTTCTGGAGCCTGATCAGCGGCAACCTCGCCATCTGGCTCTCGCTCGCCGCCCTGCTGCATCACGTGCTCGCCGGCTGACGTCAATCCGCCAGCGGCGTCGCCCGATAGCCGTGAAGCCGCATTGTCAGGCGTTCGCCTGAACGAAGCGGCGACCAGCGTCCGGCCCACCCGGGATTGAGACCGTTCGCCACCCAGAGATCGAAATACGGCTTCTGGGGGGTGGATGGAAATCCGAGCGGCGCATCATCCGGGCGCACCTCCGCCACTTGGCGGCCGTCGACGTAGAAGCGGATTCGCTCGCCGGCCTCGTAGGCGATGCCGAGCCGATAGCGGCGTCCCGACAGGTCGCCGTCGATGACCTGGCGCGACCAGACCGAGGTGTGGCGACCGTCAACGGCGCTCCAGACGGTTAGTTGAAGCCCTTTGCGGCCGACGACTTCGAAATCGATCTCATCGAAGGTGTCCGCGTTGAAGGTCCAGAGGGGCGCGGCGATGAGACCGTCGCGCATAGGCGGCATGGTGACGTCCACCTCCCAGAGCGCCGAGGAAGAGGCGGCGGCGGCGTTGGTCTGGACCTGACCCGAGGCGCGCTCGCTCACGGACAGGAGGAGCTCCCCGCCGCCTACGGTCGCGTGGTCGACACGCCAGTCATAGCCGCCCAGCTTGGGCTCGGACCACTGGGATGGGGCCATCGGCGCCGACCAGTCCCACAGGCGCAACGTCACCCCGGAGAAGTCCGGCAGGGGTGGAGGCGGCGGTTGCGCCTGGGCGGTCATCACCCCGGCGGCCGCGCCGAGCGTGGCGCAGAATACGAGCGTCCTCAGCATAAGCGCCATCCCTCGCCTCCCTGGCCGAACTCAGTAGGAACCTCGTGACTGGAGCACGGCGGGCACCGTGGCCGCCATGATCAGGAGGTTGCGGGCCAGGCTGCGCCGGCGGGCGTAGAGCACGTCGCAGGCGATCCGGCGTCTGTAGGACACGTCGTTGCGTCCGCTGACCTGCCACACGCCGGTGATGCCGGGTCGGACGGTCAGATAGTGGCGCAGGTACGCTCCGTAGCGCGGCGTCTCCGCCAGGACGATCGGGCGGGGCCCCACGAGGCTCATGTCGCCGGCGACGACGTTCACCAACTGCGGCAATTCGTCGAGGCTGGTCCGGCGGATGAAGCGGCCGAAGGCCGTCACCCGGGGGTCGTTCCGCAGCTTGTGGTCCGTTTCCCATTCCCGCCGAGCGGCGGGGTCGCTCTCCAGGAGCCGCTCAAGGCGTTCGGCGGCGTCCGGGACCATCGAACGGAACTTCAGGCAATGGAAGACGCGGCCGCCTCTTCCGATGCGCTGCTGCCGATAGACCGGAGCGCCGCCGTCGTTGAGCACGACGGCGACCGTCAGCACAAGCAGAAGCGGAGCAATAAAGATCAGGGCCGCGGTTGCGATCAGGACATCGAGGATGCGCATCCAGTCGACGCCATGGTCAAGCTTGTCACGGGCGCCCCCTGAGGGGCTGCGGGGCATGACCGGCGAACCAGCGAGGGAGCGTGAAGTCATGGCAGGCTCCAGCCAGGCCGTAAGGCCTGTCACCAATACTGAAAATGGGATCGCGGAAGTCTTGGAGAGGACCTTCGCATTGCACTGCAACATAGTCCAGCGGTTTTTCCACAGGACCGAAGACTGTGTCGGCTGAGCCGCATCCGGCTCGATTCGGGCCAGATCATGGCAAGGGGCTTGCAATGGCGTGGCCTTCCGGGCCAAACGTTAACGAAGAATGAACACAATGGCACAAATCGGCACATCAGCCCTACCCGTCCGTGGATTACCCCGGGGGCGCTCCCGCCTGCCGCGGCAGCCCCTTGCGACGCCCCGCGCCTTCGACGTGAGCGTCGCCGCGCTGGCGCTCGTCTTCCTGCTTCCGTTGCTTCTTCTCGTGGCGCTTTGCATTTGGCTGGACGACGGCGGGCCCGCGCTCTTCCGGCATTCCCGCCTGGGCCGGGGCGGCCGCAGTTTCGGCTGCCTTAAGTTCCGCACCATGGTGACCAATGCGGACGTTCGGCTCGCCGAGCTGCTGCAAAAGGATCTGGCGGCGCGGGCGGAATGGGAGGCGACTCAGAAGCTCTCGAACGATCCGCGCGTCACCCGGCTCGGCCGTTTCCTGCGCGCCAGCAGCCTCGACGAGCTTCCCCAGCTCATCAATGTGATCCGCGGGGAGATGAGCCTCGTGGGTCCCCGGCCCATCGTCGCCGCCGAACGCCCGTTCTACGGAAGACGCTTCGAAGCCTACAGCCGCGTCCGCCCGGGCATCTCGGGCCTCTGGCAGATCAGCGGGCGGAGCGACACCAGCTATCGCCGGCGCGTGGCCTGCGACGTGATCTATGTGCGCCGGCGCAGCCTGGCGACGGATCTCAAGGTCCTGATCCTGACCATCCCCGCCGTGCTGACGGCGCGCGGCGCACGGTGAGCATTGCGGGCCGCCGCTGATCTGCTAGTCAGCGGTCAGAAATCCTCGCCCGGAACCCGATCATGCGGACTTTCAGCGCGCCTGTCGTCGATGTCTGCGTCTGCACCTACCGGCGACCCAGCCTCGAGGCGACGCTGCGGTCATTGGATCGCCAGGAGGGCCTGGCGCCGGGCGCGGTGCGAATTCTCGTGGCCGACAACGACGACACGCCGAGCGCTCGGCCTCTTGTCGAAGCCATCGGGCCGCTCCGCTGGCCTGTCGTCTACCTCCACGCCCCGGCGCGCAATATATCCGTCGCCCGCAACGCCTGCCTGGACGCGGCCGAGGCGCCCTTCATCGCCTGGATAGATGACGACGAGGCGGCCGATGCCGGATGGCTGACCGCGCTCCTCGCCGGCATCGGAGACGACGCGGCCGCGTTCGGCCCGGTCGTCGCGCTCTATCCCGCCTCGGCCCCCGCCTGGATTCCGAAGGCGGACCTGCATTCGATCCGGCCGGTCGCGACCAAGCGCGGCGTCGTCACCGGCTATACGTCCAACGCCCTGGTGCGGCGCGCCGCCATAGGCGCGGAACGCTTCCTGGTCGCCCTCGGCCGATCCGGCGGCGAGGATACGGAGTTCTTCTCGCGCCTGCATCGCCAGGGCGCCCGATTCCGATCGATTCCCGACGCCGTCGTCCGCGAACCGACGGCGAACGATCGGCTGTCCCTGGACTGGCTGGCGCGACGCGCCTTCCGGGCCGGTCAGACCCATGCGCGGGGCTACCTCGCCGCCGGAAAACGCTGGCCGGGTCTGGCCGCCGCCTCGGCCAAGGCGGCCGCTTGCCTGGCGGCCTGCGCCGTTCTGGCCCCGGACGAGGTGCGGTGGCGCAGAGCCTGGGTGCGGGCGGCGCTACACCGCGGGGTCGTGTCGCGCCTCCTGGGCGCCCAGGACCTTCAGCTCTACTGACCGAGATCGGGGCGCGGGCCTGCGCGCGACGGCCGGTGCGGCGAGATAGCCCATGCCGGCGACGATGACGACGATGATCGTGCTCGAGCTGAACGGACCAAACACGTACTCGAAATAGCCGCGGATGGCGAAGACGAGTCCCATCGAGGCGAAGAACAGCGTGGCCGCATCGGTCTGCGGCCCCATGGCGCGAAGGACCGTCCGCAGGAGCCCGACCCCCAGCGCCAGCACGATCAGGAACGCGCCGACCCAGCCGAAGTCCACGAGCCATTCCCTGTAGGAGTTGTGGAAGCTGAAGCCCTCGCCCGATTGAAGGCCCGCCCACCGAAGAAGGCCGATGGTGTCCGCGCCGTGGCCGAGCCAGGTGGAGCGATAGCCGTGTCCGAGGAGCGGCTCCTGGGCGATCAGGCGGTCGGCGTGCGCCCACAGATAGTCGCGGCCGGTCAGACCGGGATCCTTGTTGAGCACGTCCACCAGAAAATGTTCCCAGAGGCCCGCCAGGTCGGATCGGATCATCCACAGGGGCGCGGCAAGGACCAGGATGGTGAGGGCGAGCAGGAATTTCGCCGAGCCCGACAGCTTTGAGCCGACGACGAGAACGCCGAAGACGCCGAAGAAGATCGCCGCGCCCAGGACCGAGCCCGCGGAAAAGGCCATCAGCAGATAGAGCGCTCCCAGGAGCCCCAGGGGCACCGCCCCCAGGCGCATCCAGCGCGGCTGATCCTGGCCGAGCGCCACGGTCGCGCTCGCGGAGAGCAGGATGAAGCACAGGGTGCCCATCTCGTTCTTCGAGCCCAGAAGGCCGATCAGTACAGGACCGCTGGCCGAGACCCCCTGCCGTCCCGAAAGGATGCTCAACACCAGGACGACGGCGCAGGCGATGAAGAGGCCGCGCACGAGCTGGCCCGGCGGGCAGGCGGCGGCGGCGACGCCGGCGATGACGATGGTCACGAAAAGCTGCAGACCGTAGCGCGCGCTGACCTGGGGTTCGCTCGACCAGAGGGCCGACATCAGCGCCAGGACGCCGATGAGCAGGAGCGGCCAGAGCCGGACCATCCGCAGGAGACGCGCCGGATGGAGCGCGGCCAGCGCGGCGCCCCCGGTGAGCACCATCAGCGGAGCCAGCGGCCCGAGCAGACCGAGCCACATGCCCAGCATCAGCCAGACAACGGCGGCGTCCGCGAGCACCCCGACCGGCACGGCGGGCAGCCGCGGGCCGCCGCGGCGGGTTGCAATTGGTGCTGACGCTGATACGGCCATGGTTGAGAGCGCTCGGAGCCGGCGGGTCCGCCCGGCGAATGGACCCTAGCAGAATGACGCAGTCTCGCGAACACGTCCCCGTCCCTCGCGTCTCCATCGTCATGGCCGCCTTCAATGTGGCCCCTTACCTGGATGAGGCGCTGCGGTCCGTCCGACGCCAGACGCTGGCGGACTTCGAGGCGATCGTCGTCGACGACGGCTCGAGCGATGATACGGCGGACATCGCCCGACGCCATGCGCTCGAGGATCCGCGGGTGCGCTGCGTGGCGGGCCCGGGCCGGGGCCCGGCCGCAGCGCGGAACCTCGCCATCGCGCAGGCGCGCGGACGCTGGATCGCGGTCGTCGACGCCGACGACCACATCGATCCGGTCCGGCTGGAGACGCTCGCCGATTACGCCGAGAGGCAGGACTGCGACGCCGTCGCCGACAATATGGCGGCCTTCTATGAAGACGACCGCAGCCGCGATCACCGCTGGATTCCGGAAGCTCTCTGGCCGGCGCCGCGCATCCTGACCTTCCGGGATCTGATGCTGGGCGGCCTCGGCCGGCCTCCCGCGCCCGAGCTCGGCTATCTCAAGCCTATGCTGAAACGGGATCGCTTGGCCGAACTCGGCGAAGCCTATCGCGAGCACCTGCTGATCGGCGAGGATTTCGACCTCATGGCGCGCTGGACCGCGGCCGGCTTCAGCTACCACTATGTTCCGCAGGCGCTCTACGCCTACCGTCGCCGCACCACGTCGCTTTCCTATCGACTGACGGCGGTCCAGGTCCGACAGATGCTCGGCGCCCTTGACACCCTCGAGCCTGCGGCAAGCGCCGCCGACCGCCCCGCGCTCGCAGCCAGACGCAAGGCGCTGGTCGACGTCGGCCGCTACGTCGAGCTGGTGGAGCGGCTCAAACGTCGCGACGCGAAGGCTCTGGTCCAGGCCCTCGGTCGCGCGGACAGCCGCCGGCGCCTGGCCAGGTCGGTCGTGGAAGGCCTGGCGCGCCGGGTGCGCCGTCGCCGCGCCTGACCCGCATCCGATCAGACAGACGCGTTCGGGCCACGGCTGGCCAGGAACATCCGCAACTCGGGATCCACATGGCCGGCGGCGGCGATCAGCAAACCCCTGAGGGTGAGGGTGACGGTTTCGCGCAGCGAGAGACCGGCGCCTTCGACCCGTTCCGCGATCAACGCCTTGCGCAGCGCTTCGGCGACGACGCTCGGTCGAGCCGGCAACCGTTCGCCTCTGAGCAGGGCCGCCCTGCCCGATTCGCTGGTCGTACGCCAAATCTCCCGGCGGAGCGTCTGGATCGCGCGCTTCAGGTCGAGCTCGCGCTTCAGATAGCCCGCGCGATCGCCGTGGTTCCGCATCGTCTGTTCGCCGTTGGAGGCCCAGGCGGCGAGCGGCTCAAGCGCGACATAGGCGTCGTCGACGATCGCAAAGGTGCGCAGATACTCCTGCAGCGAGGCGTTGCAGGCGAAACCGATCTCGAAATCGGTGCGCGCCCTCGCCGACCAGAACACCCCGCCGTTGGACACGCCGATCCCCGGCAGCGCGCCGAGGCGGATGGTCTCTCCCGTCTGCACGCCCTCGGGATAGACGGCGTCAAGAACGCCGAAGGTCGACATCCGCCGGTCTCGCCCGCTGAGGTCGTAGTCCACCACCTGGTTGCGGAGCACCACCTCGACGCCGTGGCGGCGGCACAGGGCGATGTTCGCCGCCATGAAGTCGTCGAAGACGTAGTTGTCGTCTTCGAGAACGAAGAAGAACTCCGCGCGATGCGGATTGTCCGAGGTGAAGCAGGCATCGATGTTCCGAGACGCGAACTTCTGCACCCGGTTCGGGGTGTAGCGGATCCGCGCATCGCCGAGGCTGTCGCACACGCGGCGAGCGCCCTGTTCCGGATCGTCGTCGTAGACGTCGCAGACCCAATCCGGCCAGGTCTGGGCGGTCAGCGATCGCAGACAGCGCTCCAGGAGCTCCGGCCGCTTATAGGCCGTGGTCCGGACGTGGACGAGGCCGCTCACGATGTCTTCAGCGGATCGGGCGGTCATGCCGCCGGTTCCCTGGCGGATGGCTTCGGCCCCTCGCCCCCGGAAGCGCCGTTCTCTCCGGCCATCATCCGTGCGACGGCGGAACCGGGCCGCGATGACAGGTCCTTCAGCGTGCCCGCTTCCACCAGTCGGCCCTGGTCGACGGCGAGAACCCAGTCGGCGAAGTTGATCATGGACGGTCGGTGCGCGACCGTAATGACGGTCATCCTTCCCCGCAGATCCTCGATGGCCTTGGCGATCAACGCTTGATTTTCCCAGTCCAGAGCGCTCGTCGCCTCGTCCAGGATCAACAGCTGCGGCTCCATCAGCAGGGCTCTCGCCAGGGCTATGCGCTGGCGCTCGCCCCCCGAGAGACGGGCGCCGCGCGGCCCGACAACCGTGTCCAGCCTGTAGTCCAGGCGGCGGACGAAACCGCCCGCCTGCGCCATATCCAGCGCCGCCCACATGGCCGCTTCGTCCGCCGTGGGAACGGCGATGCGCAAATTCTCCCGGATGCTGTCATGCATGAGGAAGACGTCCTGCGGGACATAGGCGACAGACCGCCGCCACGCTCGCAGATGCTCGCCCTTCAGGGGCGCCCCGTCGACGGCGATCTCTCCGCTTTGCGGCTCGAGCAGGCCCAGGATGAGGTCGCCGATGGTGCTCTTGCCTCCCCCGGACGGCCCGATCAGGGCCGTGATGCGCCCGGCGGGCAAGGCCAGGGACAATCCCTTCAGGATCGGCTCCGCCTCAGAGGCGTAACCGAAGCTCACATCCCTGAAGGTCAGCATTTCCCGCAGCGGCGGCGCGGAGGCGCGACCCGGCTTGGGTTCAGCCTCGCCCTCGCAGGCGACGGTCAGGCGCCGGACCTCGTCGAAGCCCTGGAGATTGACCTGCAACTCCTGGAGGTGGGACTGGATCGCCGTGAACCGTGGCGCGATGCGCATGAACAGGAAGATCATCACGATCAGCTGCGCCATCGGCACCTGAAGCAGGGTGAGCGCGACATAAACGAACACGCTCAGGCCGACAGCGCTCAGCACCTGGAACATCGCCCCCGCGAGGGACGCCACGGTCATATAGCGATGGAAGTCGGAGCGAGCGATTTCAAGGTCATGCTCGAGCCGCTGGACGTACCGAGGTTCGGCGTTGAGGCTCTTGACCACCTTGAGGCCCCCGAGGAAGGCGTCCACCGTTCTGAACTGTCGCTGCTTGTGGCCCGTGACCACCACCCCGTAGGCCGCTGAGCGCCGCCGCAGCGGCGTCAGGAGGGCGAGGAAGCCCAGGCCCACGGCCGAAGCGACGAGGGTCATGGCAGGCGAAATGAGCAGCGACACCCCGGTGTAGATGGCGAGGATCACCAGGGTCTGGGCGAGCGCCAGGAGGTGGTTCAGCGCGACATGCACCCGCTCGATCTCGACCGTCAGCGCCTGCTGCAGGTCCGCCTGCCGCCGCGCGCTGAGAAAGCGCCATCTCGCCTCGCCGATCGCCCGGAACAGACCCAGGCGGAGTCGATCCACGAAGGCGACGAGCAGGTCGGCCATATAGATGGTCTTGGCGCGCATCAGCATGGCCTGCAGGGCGATCACCACCGTCAGCACGACGAGCGCGGCGGGAAGACCGATCTGGACGCTCTGACCCGCAACGCCGGCGATACCCTCCGGCAAGGGCAGGCTGATCGTCTGCGCGCCGGGGCCGAGCAACGCCAGCAGCGGGACCAGGAGGAGGATCGACAGCCCTTCGGTGAGACTGCCGAGCACGAGAAAAAGCGCCGCCCGACCCACCCTTCGCCGGGAGCGGGCGACGACGAAACGGGCGAACCCCGCCACGCGGGAGATCCCGGAACGCGGCCGGACGTCGCTCATGGCGCCGGCTCGATCGACAGCGCGGCCAGCTCCGCCTCCAGCCAGTCCGGCAGCGCCCTCAGGCGCTCCAGACCGTTCGGCACCGTGAGCCGCCGCACGGGAATGCGCCGCGCGAGATCGGCGCACTGGCGCAGATGCGCCGTCGCCGTCCGCCCGTGAATAAGCGCGCGGCCGAAACGCGTCGCATAGGAGAAGCGCATCAGGGCCATCAGCGCATCGGCCCCCGTCAGCGGGGTGAGCCGGAACTCGTCGCCCCTCTCCAGCACGAACGCCGCCGCAGGCGCGCGCGGCGCCGGATCGAAAGGCGCATCGACGAGAAACCGCGTCTTCTCGAAGGCCGGATGGGGACGGGCCATCGTCTGGCCGCAGACCGCGATCGCGCTTTCCGCTTCGCGCGTCAGCTTCACCTGGGGATAGGCGGGATGAAGCCGGAGCGGCGATCCCCCTTCGATGGCGACGATATCGTCCGTCAGCAGGGTCTTGCCCGCCTGGATCAGCGTCGCGGCCGTCGTGGACTTCCCCGCGCCCTTGTCTCCCAGGAAAACCGCGACGCCGTTGTCGAGGGCGATCGCGCTCCCGTGAAGCGTGAGGAGACCCCGGTGCTGCAGGAGCACGCCCATGACGGGCCCCAGCAGCGGCAGGCTGGTCAGCGCCTCGTCGACCCCGGCCCGCGGCGCATAGTCGATCGCCCGTCCGTTCCGGACCCGGAAGTCGCCGACCTCGCGCCAGCTGAGAAGCGCGTCATCGTCTTCGAAGCGGAACGCCGCAGGGTCGCCGGGCCCGAGCACGCTCTCGACTTGGCCTCTGCGGATCCACACGTCCGCGGATGCTGCGCCCGGATCAACCGGCAGCTCCGGCAGCGCCAGATCGCTGTCGATGCAGAGGCCGAACGCCCTGTAGCGATGGCCGGAGAGTGCAGGTGGGTCAATGCGGGACATCAGTGCGTCCCCCTCGCAAACTCCGCGCCGGAGGCGGGCCCTCGGCCTCCATCGACAGCCAGACGCCGAGCAGGCCGATCCGCCAGAGCGCCTGAAGGTCGGCGCCGTCAGGGGCCACCTCCCCGTCGAGGCGCCGCCGCAGAGTCAAAACGCGCTCCATGTCCAGAAATCTCGCCAGCAGAGGACGAAGCGCCTCCAGGCGTTCGGTCGACACCCAGGCGCTGCGCCGGAGTCCCCGGAGAAGCTGGGCGGAAAAGTCGTGCTTGTCCCTGCGCCACAGGACCTTGTCGGGAAGGTCGCGGCGCAGGGCCTCGCGCAGGATCATCCGGGTCCACCCTCCCCGCAGCTTGGCCTCCGTGGGCAGGGCGAGCGCATAGTCGATCAGGCGGCGGTCCCAGAACGGGAACCGGACCTCCACGCCCGCATCCCGGGCCTCCCGGTCCAGCACCTCAAGGGCGAAGACCTGCTGCGGCTCGAGCAGAATGGCGTGCTCGGCCGCACGTCCGCTTTCAGGACGGCCCCGTCGGCGAGCCTCAAGCGTCGCCTCAATGCCCGACCGGCGCCGGAACGCTTCCGACAGCAGCATCAGGCCAGCCTGGGCGCCGAGCGGCGGCGGGGGCGGCGCGATCCGGGCGGCCAGACGGTTCAGGAGATGGATACCGCGACGGCCGCCGCCATAGCCCCGATAAAGCGCCCAAAGCATGCGCCAAGGGTTCTCCCCGTAAAGGTCCGCCACGCCGCGAAGCTCCGTCAGCAGCCGAAGCCAGCGGCGGCCCTCGGCAAGGTCGATCAGCCGTCCGACGCCCTTGGACACCACCTCGTCGCCCCCGTGGCCGTCCAACAGCACCGAACCCGGCCGCGCGGCCTCGTAGAGCGGGCGCATCATCAGCAGGTTGGGCGCGGCGAAGGGACCCGCGTGTCGGCGCAGCGCCGCCTCAGCGCCCGCAAACGGATCGTGGCCGCCGACGTCGTGGAAGACGGCGTCGGCCGGCCGGCAGGCAGCGGCCGCCGCCTCGATGAAGGGGCGTTCGCTGAGGTTGGGCGATGCATCGTCCACCAGGGACAATGTCCGCAAGGGGTTCACGGCCTCCGCCGCCGCCAGGCAGGCGATGCTCGAGGAGTCCAGTCCGCCGCTCAGGAAACAGTCGACGGCCGGTTCGGCGGCGATCCGACGGCGGACGGCGTCCTGCAGCAGGGACCGAAAGCGGACAGCCTGCCGTCCGCGCGCATCGCCCGTCGGCGGCGGCAGGACGAGGCTGGCGAAGCGGCGCGTTTCCACGCCGTCGCGGGACACGATAAGGGCGCAGCCCGGCGGAACCCGGTATACGGACGACCGTTGGCCGCGGTCCGCCGGCGGCGGCACGCCGACGAGGAATTCCGCCAGCCTCAGATCGTCGATGCTCTCGCCGCCGAGGACGGGCAGCAGGCCGCGCTCCTCAGACGCGCAGGCGAACCCCTCCGATCCGGACGCATAGACCAGAGGCCTCGCGCCGAGGACGTCCCGCGCGCAGATCAGGCGCTCGGTCGCCTCGTCCCAGATCATCAGCGCGAAGTCGCCCTCAAGCCGGCCCAGCCCGTCGACGCCCTGCTCGCGATAGACGGTCGCGGCGGCCGCGCAAGGGTCGCTCGACGGGTCGCCTCCAGGCCCGTACAGGCGGCCGTCGAGGGCGATCATCAGCCCCTGCGCCCGCTGCAAGGGGGGGCCGGCGCGGCCCGTCAGGTGGCCCACGGCGAGGCCGAGGCCGCCCGGGGCGGCGTGGAGGCTGCGATGGGCCTCGCCGCGCGGCCCCATGGCGTCGAGGAGAAGTCGCACCCTCTCCCCACCCCCGCTTTTGGCGTCGGCCACGTCGGGAGCGCCGGCTCCGGCTGGCCACCAGCCCGCGAGCGCGGTCATCCACGTCGCCCCAGATCAATGAGAGGGGAAAAGCCCTCGAGCCTCTCCCCGTCATCGCCGACGACCAGGGTGTCGCCGCTGACGACCCAGGCGTGCGCCTGGACGTCGCCGGCCTCAGCGCGGCGCACGCCGATCCGGATGAGGGAGGAGTAACCCTGGAGGGAGAGCAGCGCGTGGGCGGCGAGCGCCTGGGGCAGGCATGTCGCGTCAGGGACGCGCCGCGCGGCCCCGGCGATGGCCCAACGCACCCTTCGGCTCGCCCAGGACGGCGCCGGCGCCCCGCCGGAGGCCGGCAGCAGTCGCGCGACCCGCCGGTACGGAGCCAGCCACAGGGCGACGCGGTAAAAGGCCAGGGCCGCCCAGGCGAGGCTCCAGAAGCGGTAGTCCGCGAGGGAGCGGCGCGGCCCCGGGGTGTCAGGCATCGCGTTTGACGAGCCCGGCGCGCGAGAAGTCCTCGAGCAGGCGGGCGATGTCGGGGCGGCAGGCGGCGGCTTCGACGGCGAAGCCTTCGCTGACCGCCGCGGCCAACTGGTCCAGCGTCTTCGGCGCCTGGAGCTGCGCCCAGACAAAGGAGCCGACCGCGTTCAGCCCGTAATACTGGCTCGTGCGCAGGTCCAAAAGGGCCGCGCCGCCCTCCACTTCCGTGGCCACCACCTCGGGGTCTGCAAGGACCGATCCGATTACATCCATGGGTCGCCTCCAGGCGCAAAGAAGCACGGCGGGATCCCTTGAGATCCCGCCGGCCAGGTCTTCTTGATCGGGCGCTGACGCGCCGGGGATCAGGAGAAGGTCAGATCGCCGAACGGGGTGCCGGTCGGGAACGACGCATCGAGCTGCGAACCGGTCGCAGCGCCTTGCGTCAGGGTTTCAAACGAGCCCAGCGAGGTCATCGCGGGGGCTTCATAGACGGCCTTGTCAGTCATCGGAGTCTCCCTCCTTAGGTGGTCGGAACAGCATTTACATCTCTTTAACGATAAGGCTTCCGAGTCAACGAGAAAGCGAACAAAGTTCTAAGAGATGCCGCCGGCGTCTGTTAGGTGTTGACATTCCAGCACAGTTTCCCCTCTCAGGCGTATTCCATGGCTTCGTCCCGCGCGCTTCCTGGACCCGGACCTGCGGCTGCGACCGGCACGATCACAGGCCTCGATACGGCCGTCGCCACGCTTCGCGCCTGGCGTGACGGCGAACCGCTGCGCGGCGGCGCCTCCGATGCAGAGGCCGCCTCGGTCATCCTAGCCCAGAACCGGCTGCTCGGGCTCGCGGGACCGACGCTCGCGGCGCGGTCCGACGATCGCAGGGTCGCCGAGACGATCGCCGCCTTCAGGGGACTGACCGCGCGTATGAACGGCGAAAGCCTGCTGCTGATGCGAAAGCTGGTCCGCCTTCTCGCCGATCTTCCTGTGCCGGCGGTTGTCTACAAGGGCGTCCTGCTGCAGGAACACCTCTACGGCACGCCCTTCGCCCGGCCGTCGTCCGACGTCGACATCCTCACCGCGCCGCGGCACTACGCCGCCGTCGCGACGCGCCTTATGGAGGCCGGCTACGCCCTCGACCCCCATACCGATACGATCTGGTGGCGCCGGTTCCTCGCCGAGCAGCAGTTCCGCGCGCCGGGCGCCAGTCAGACCATCGACCTGCACCACCGCATCCAGCAACCGGGGTGTCCGCTGCCGCGGGCGCCGGATCGCTTTCTCGCCGAAGCCCGGCGACGAGCGGCCCCGGGCGGCGAGGTCCTGGTCCTGCGTGACGACCACGCCCTGCTGGTGGCGGCCATGAGCCTGGTTAAGGCCCTGCACCACCGCGAACCGGCGGGACGGTACGCGGCCGACGTCGCGTGGATGCTGGACCGCCTCTCCGCCCCGGCCTGGGACGCCGTCGCCGCCGAAGCGGATCTGCAGGGCGTGCGACGAACGCTCGACCTGGCCGTCCGAAGCGTCGATGCGGTCTTCGGGCGGCCGCGCGCGACGCCGTCTCGGCCGATCCTGGACGAGGTCGGCGATCAGGATCTGCAGGCGATGCTGCTGGCGCCGGCCTCGACCGACGCCTGGATCCGTCGCCGGCGTTTGCTCGCCGCAATCAGCGATCGCCGCCGGGATCTCCCGCACAGCTGGCTGCTTATGGCCGCCAGCGAATCTGCGCGGCGCGCCAGCCCGCCTCGGGAGCGCCGCCATGAGGCCTGACCAAGCCAAGGCCGCCGGCGAGGTTCTCTACCTGACGCCCGACCTCAGCGATCCGGCCGTGCGGCGCCGGCGGACCATGCTGCAGGCCGGCGGCGCGACGGTCGCCGTCTCGGGCTTCGTACGTGGCGGGGCGGCGGCGCCGGAATCGGCCGACGCCGTGCTCGGCCGCACCCGCGACGCCGCCCTGCTGCAGCGTGCGCTGGCCGTCCTGTCGCAACTGTCGCGCCCGGGGCGCCTGCGGCGCATGGCGCGGGGCCGCGACGCCGTCATCGCGCGCAACCTCGAGATGCTGGTTTTGGCCCGGGCGGCCCTGTTTCTGGCGGGATCACGCGCACCCCTTACGTATGAAGTGCTCGACATTCACCGAATGATGCTGGGCGATGGCCTGGCGGGACGGATGCTCAGGGCGGTGGAATCCCTGCTGCTCCGTCGCGTGAACCTGCTCGTCATCAGCTCTCCCGCCTTCGACCGCGTCTATTTCAGTCGACGGAGCCCCCGCCGCCCTCCCCGCCTTCTGATCGAGAACAAGGTGCTCGTGCTTGACGCCTCGCCCCCCGCTCCCCGCCCTCCTCCGGAGGCGCCGCCGTGGCGGATCGGCTGGTTCGGCATGCTGCGTTGCCGGCGGAGCCTGGACATTCTCGCCGATCTCGCGGCCCGGTCCGGAGGAGCCGTCGAGGTGGTCATACGCGGGCGGCCCTCCCCGGCGGTGTTCGGCGAGGATTTCGCGGCCCTCACGGCCGGTCGTCCCGGCCTCGTCTACGGCGGCCCCTATGCGGCCGAGGACTTGGCCGCACTCTACGGCGACGTCCATTTCGTCTGGGGCGTGGACTTCTTCGAGGCCGGGCTCAACTCCGCCTGGCTGCTGCCCAACCGCCTCTATGAGGGCGAGGCCCATGGCCGGCCCCTTATCGCCGAACGCGGCGTGGAGACCGGCCGCTGGCTCGCCGCGCGAGGCGCGGGTGTTCTGCTGGACTCGGTTGAGCGCGATCTCCTTCCGTTTTTTGAAACCCTGACCGCGGCGGACTACAAGGCGCGGCTGGGCGCAGTCGCCGACATCCCGCGCATCCACCTCCTCGCCGACCGCGAGGATTGCGTCCGCCTGGTGCAGACCGTCCTGGAGCCGCCGCGTGCCTGACGCCGTCCTGATCGTCATCCCCTGTCTCAACGAGGCGGCGCACCTGGACCGTCTCATCGGATCCCTGCTGTCCGAGGCCGGCGCCTGCGACCTCCTCGCGATCGCCGACGGCGGGAGCACGGACGGAAGCCTCGATATTGTGGAGCGTTGGCGCGCGCGCGACGGCCGCGTCAGGCTGGTGCGCAACGCCGCGCGGCTCCAGAGCGCCGGGGTCAACGCCGCGGTCGCCGAACACGGCCGCGACAAGGACTGGCTCGTTCGGGTGGACGCCCATGCGCGCTATCCAAGGGCCTATGTCGCCAGACTTCTCGCCGCCGCTCACGCCACGGGGGCGGACTCCGTCGTCGTCCCCATGCGGACAGTGGGCGACGGCTGCTTCCAGACGGCCGCCGCGACGGCGCAGAACGCCGCCATCGGCGCCGGGGGATCCGCACACCGCGTCGGCGGGCCGAGCGGCTGGATCGATCACGGCCACCACGCCCTCATGCGACGCGCGGCGTTCGAGGCGATCGACGGCTACAACGCCGACTTCAGCCACAATGAAGACGCCGAGTTCGATCTTCGGCTGGCCGGTTGGGGCGGCCGGATCTGGTTCCAGGGCGATCTCGGCATCGACTATGTGCCGCGCCGGTCGCCGACCGCTCTCCTGAGGCAATACGTCAACCATGGCCGGGGGCGGGCTCGAACGGTCCGCCTCCACCGCACGCCGTTGAAGCTTCGACAGCTCGCCCCCGCAGGCGTCGCGCCGGCGGTCGCCCTGGGCGTCGTCGGCGCCTGCGCGGGGGTCGGTCATCCGGCCGCCTTCGTCCTGGCGGCGCCGACGGGGCTTTGGCTAGCCGTCTGCCTCATAGGCGGCGCGGCGGCCGCCGTCGCGGCCCGGGCGCCCCTGTGCGGCTACGCCTCGGGGTTGGCGGCCATGATCATGCATTTCGGGTGGTCGTGGGGCTTCCTTCGCGGGCTTGCGACGCCGCCGCGCCGCTGAAGCGCGCGGTCGCCCGGAGCCTCGCCTGCTCCAGCAGTTTGCCGGCCAGATGCAGGCCGGCCCGCAGATCATGAAAAGTGGCCGCCGCCGAACGGAAATCCCTCGTCTTGACCGCCTCTATGAGGCGGCGCCACTGCAGGCGATCATCGACGCTCCGCCAATGCCGGCGAACGGCGCGGCGCTCGGCCTCCGAGAGCGACCGGACGCCTTCGAGCGTGGGGGTGCAATCCCTGAGTGCAAGAAGATCAGCGATCGAATGGCGGGCGCTGAGGGAGTCCGGGCGGGTCAGAGCGAGATAACCCTGGGGCGGGCCCAGCGCGAGCGCGCCGCCATGCGCGAGCGCCTTGGCGTAGAGAAGGAAATCCTCGCCGAGCCGAAGATCGGCGGCGTAGGTGATCCCGTGCCGTCGGAGGAAGCCGGTCGACATCAGGGGTTTGATGAAACCGAGCTCCTCGCGATGACGGCCGCGCCGGCTTACGTTTCCCTCGATGAACTCCGCCAGGCCGATCTGTCTCCAGCCGCCTTGCGCCTGGTCCCAAGGTCCGAGATGCTCGCCGAGATCGGCGACCTTCGTCACGCCGTCGGCGATCAGGTCCGCCTGCACCGGCGCGGCGAGCAATCGGCCGATGCGCCCCGGCGCGAAGCGATCGTCGGCGTCGAGAACGCAGATCCAGCTCGCCCGCGTCGCCGCGAGGGCGAGATTGCGCGCGGCCGACGGGCCGCCGTTCTTGCGCTGGCGCAGCACGCGCAGGCGTCCGGAGCCGTCGTCGCACGCCTTGGCCCGCGCCGCGGTGCCGTCGCGGGAGGCGTCGTCGACGACCCAGACCTCGGTCACCTCAGGCTCGGCAAGGGCGCTGCGAACCGCGATCGCAATGGTGTCCGCGGCGTTGTAGGCGGCGATGACGACGGCGACGTCGGCCGGCAGCGGGGGCTTGACGTTCATGCTTCGGACCTCCCGGGCGCGCGCGCCCGACCGGCCCTCTCCCGGGCCCTCTCCGCTATAGCGACCTGCAGCCCGAGCAGGAAACTCCAGTAGAGGGCGAGCGCGGGAATCTGCAGGCCGAAGTCCGTCAGACCGTGCCCCAGCACCACGGCGTCCGCGAACAGAAGCGGCAGCAGCAGCGGCCCCGTGGCGGTGTCCAGGCCGCGGACGGCGCGCCACAGGACGACGCCGACGGCGGCGAACATCGGCGTCGCCCCCGCGAGCCCCCCTTCCGCCAGCCACTGCAGCACCCAGTTGTGCGCGCTCTGCACGTTCCAGAGACTGTCGTAGTTCGTCGGGGTCAGGCCGAGCTTGGTCAGATAGCTCCCCGTGCCCAGGCCGGATCCGAAAGCCGGCGCATCGAGGAAGGCCCGGCCGTACAGGTTGAAGATTTCGGTCCGGTCGCCCGCGTCGTCGGCCAGGGCGCGGATGCGCACAAGCACCGCTCGTCCCGCCTCCGCCACGACAAGGGCAGCGAGCGCCGCCGCGGCGCCCCAGAGCCAATCGCCTGGGCTCCCCCGCGCCTGCCCGGAGGCGCGCGTGGCCACGACCAGTCCCGCCATGGCCAGGAGGGTGACGGCGACCCCGGCCCGAGACTGGGTGAGCAGGAGGCTGAACAGCTGCACGCCCAAGGCTCCGCCCAGCGCCGCCAATCGGGCCGCGTCTCTACGTCCGGGCGACGCGGAAGGCCCCTTCGCCAAAAACCGTCCGAGCGTCAGCACGCATCCGACGCCCAACAGGGTCGCAGCCGTGTTGGGACTAAGGAACGGGGCGCCCAGCCTCCCCGCGCCGGTCGTCGCCAGCAGCACCAAGCTCCAGGCGGCCCACCCCGTCGTCAGCCCGGCGCACAGGATCGAGAGCCGCGCCCCGCTCCGGTGACCGCCGCTGGCCAGCACCCCGCAGACAAAGGCGCATCCGATCCCCCCCAGTTTGGCGATCTCCGCCAGCGTGGCCGCCGGCGCGATCGACAGCGTCGCGCCCCCCACCGGCGCGAGGAGCCCGCCGCGCATCATGCCCGGGAATACTGGAAGCACGGTCGTGATCGCGACGATCAGGGTCAGGGCCAGGCCCGCCGCCGGCCACGCCAGGCGCCGCATCGGGACAGGGCTGGGTGCGGCGCTCCAG
Source organism: Brevundimonas sp. (assembly GCA_036744355.1). GTDB lineage: Bacteria > Pseudomonadota > Alphaproteobacteria > Caulobacterales > Caulobacteraceae > Brevundimonas. Next base: position 26,336 of record DAIOID010000001.1, on the reverse strand, counting down.
GCGAGCAGGAGGATCGACGCCAGGACGAGACACAGGGCGAGGCCTTCCGTGGCGCCAACCGCTCCGCCCAACAGCATGGCCATGAACAGGACGACGAGCGTGAGATGTCCGGTCCACAGCGCCGGACGGAGCGACGGCGCTTTCGTTGATCGCCTCATTCGTGCGTGTAATAGGCCTTGTAGGCGCCGTAATAGTAGCCGGGATCACCGTAGCCGTACCGCGCCTGTTCCTGCATATCGACCTGTGTCAGCACCGCGCCCGCCACCGTAGCGTTGGACTGTTCCAGGGAGCGCAAGGCCGCCTCCGCCGCCTTGGCTGGCGTCTTGCGCCACCGCGTCAGGAACATGACGGCGTCGGCTTGGCTGGCGAGGACGCGCGTCTCCGCAACCGCCAAGACGGGAGCGGTGTCGAGGATCACCATGTCGAAGCCGTCGCGCAACTCCTTGAGCAAGGCCGCCATCTCGGGGGTGTTGAAGACCTCGCGGGGTGTGAACTCACGCTTCGCCGTCGGGAGCACCCATGCACCGGAAGCCTCGCCCTTGAGGAGGGTCTCGGCGAGCGGGGCGGTGCCTTCCAGCACGTCGAGCAGCCCGCGATCAGCCTCCACGCCGAGGAGACGGCTGACGTTGCGGCGCCGGATATCGCAATCCACGATCACCACCTTCAGGCCCGCCTGGGCGGCCGAGATGCCAAGGCACACCGCCGTCGTGGTCTTGCCCTCGCCTGGAAGGGCCGAGGTCACCACCACCACCTTGGGGGCGCCGCCGAGCTTGGCGTACATGATCGAGGTCCGAAGGGTGCGAAACGCCTCGGCGAAGGCGGAAAGCGGGCGATTGATCAGATAGTCCGTGGGAGCCATCCGCCGGTCTTTGCGATCCGCCACCGACATCATGAGCGGCACCGAGCCCAGCATGGGCAAGCCGAGCCGCTGCTCGACGTCGTCGCCGGTGATCAGGCCGTCGTCCATCAGCTCCACGAGAACGACGGCCGCCAGTCCGCAGCCGACAGCGAGGATGAAGCCGAGGACCAGGTTGACGGGGACGTTTGGCGAGCTGGGCGCGCCGGGCGCCCGCGCCGCCGACAGCAGGCGGCTGTCGGCCGTCTCATTGCCGGATTGGTTGGTGGTTTCCTGATAGCGCTCAAGCAGCCCTTCATAGAGGGTGCGCACGCTCTCGGCGTTGCGCTCGAGTTCGTTCAGCCGCACGCTCGCGGCGTTGTTGCCGGCGAGCGCCCCGCGCGTGCGGCCCAAGGTCGCCCGCAGCGACGCGGTCCGATCCCGCGCGACCTGCACCCTCGCCTCCAAATTGGAGATGACGCGCCCGATCTCCGCCTCGATCTGGCCGTCGATCGCGGCGAGTTCCTGCCGCGCTCGAAGCAGCGCCGGCCACTCGGGGCCGTATCGCGCTTGCAGGTCCGCGACGCGCGCCGCGACCTGGGAGCGTTGGCTCCGGAGCTGACCGACAACCGAGGACTGCAGCGCTTCCCCGACGTCCCCGCCGGTGGAGCCCCGAGCGAGCTGACCGCGAGCGGCCCGGAGCCGGGCCTCCTCCACTGCCTGGTCGGCTTGGGCCGTCGCGAGCTGCTGGTTGTACGTCGAGACCTCCTGCTCCGTCAGGGTCGCACCGGAGGAAGTCAGCAGGTTGTTCGCCGATCGGTAGCGCTCGACCTCGGCCTCGGCCTGCTGCACTTCGCCCCGAAGCTCGTTCAGCCGCTGCTCCAGAAAGACGTTGGCCTGCTGATTGGCGCCGCCTTTGTCGGCGATCTGATTGGCGATGTACTGTTCGGCGAACGCATTGGCGATCCTGGCCGACTTCTCCGGGTTCAGCGAAGTGAAGTTAATGCCGATGATATAGGTCAGGCCCATCCGCTGGGCGTTCAGTCCGCCGCGCAGCGCCGAGGCGGCGCGCTCGCGTCCCAGACGCACCTCTTCGGGCGTCGAAGGCGGGGTCGGCCGCGGAAGCGTCCGGCCCTGCAGGCGCGCCAGCATCGCCGACAGGCCCCCGGGTTCGCGCAGGACCCAGTTGAATTCGGGGTCGTTCTCGAGGCGCAGGTTTTCCGCGACCTGGCGCGCCAGATCGCGGGAATGCAACACCTCCACCTCAGAGTCGATCACGCCCGTCTCGGCCGGAAGATTGGAGAGCACCTGCTGGCTTTCGAGCACCTGAGACTGACGAACGTTCATCATCACCTGAGCCTGAGCCGTATAGCGCGGCGTCGCGCGCGCGGTGACGAGAAGCGCGGCGAGGAAGATCACCAGAGCCACCGCGCCGAACAACCGCATCCGGCGACGGAAGGTGGTGATCAGGGTCCGCAGACTGAACGCCTCGGCGCTGGGGGAGGGGGCGGGCTGAACGCCGGAATCGGTCATGGTGAGGCCTGGCTGGTCCGCGACGCTTAGTACTGGAGCACGAGAGAGAGGATCACGCGATGGGCGTCATAATCGCTGATGGCGTCGGATCCGGACGAACTGCGCGTCTCAAAGGCGTAGCTGCCGGTCACCCCGACCGAACGGTTCAGCAGATAGGTCGCTCTCAATCCCGCGTAGTAGGTGTCATTGTCGCGGTCGATGGTGTCGAACTCTTCTGCGATTAGACCAAGCCGACCCTCGATGATGACATTGCGGCGGAACTCGTAGTCGGCGGTGGCCTCGTATCGGGAGGTCAGGATGCCGGCCGAACCGATGATGCCGGAGTCCGTGACGGAGCGGTTGGCCGTGAAGCCCAGGGTGACGAGCTGCGTGAGGAAATACTCCAGGCGCGCCCGGCCGCTGAAGCCGCTGAGCTCGCCGTACAGTGGGTCGTCGTAGGATTGGGTGATGTAGCCCGCGCCGACGTCCCCTCGGATCAGCTCCGTGAGTTCGAAATTGGCGCCGACCAGCAGGTTCATGCCGTCCGAATCTCGGAGCGGCGTCAAGGCGTCTCCGGTTTCGAAGCGGCGGCGATTGCCCTCTACCTGAAGGAAGACCGCGGTGGCGGGGCTTAGCGCATAGTCCGCCCGGACGGTGGCGGTTGTCGTCGTTTGATCCCGGGTGTCCTGGGGCACGACGTCGCCCGAGATCGTGACGCCGTCCTCGTAGTCATAGGTCTCCAGCCCGGCAGTGCCGACGAGCCGCAGGCGATTGTAGGTCCAGGTCGCACCGGCAGCGGCGCCGAACCGATCGTATTCGATCGGCTCCGCGATCGATGCCGGCGTGTTGGAGGCCGTCCGGGATTCGACTTCGCGAGCGTAGCTGAAGTCGCCGCGCACGTTCCTGCCGCGTTGTATGTCGTAGCGTCCGGCGCCGCCCACGGACCAAGTGTTCGTGTTCTCGGACTCGTTCTCGAAGTAGCGGATGATCCGACCGCGCGCGAAGCCCGTCAGCGAGTGCCGCGCCCAATCACTCTCGATCTCCGCTTCGGGGGCCACCGTCCAGACGGTGTCGGAGATTTCGTTGGTTCCTGACGCGAGGACGTTGCTGTCGTAGCCCAGATCCGTCTGCACCTTTGGATACACCAGCCAGGGCCCGAACCGCGATCCCAGGGCCTCGTATTCCGGATGAGGCCGATCCTTGACGGCCACGGCGCGGTCGCGGGCGAACAGATCGACCGCCTGCGCCTGAGCCGCATGCGCCGCGGCGAGCGTGGCTATGACCGTTCCTGCGCCGGCGACCAGCGCGCTGCCTCTAGACTTCATCTCGCATCCCCTGGGTCTGTGCCTCTTCAGCCGCCGACCGGCGGTCTGTAGTCAGCGCCGCCGCCGGGAAACTGCGGCGGCTGGCTGATGGGGGCCCCGCCCTCGCCGCCCGTCGCGGCGGGTCCGTCGCCGATCGCCCCCTGGATCGCAGACGCCACCTCGGCCAGACCGGCGCAGCCCCAACGATTCCATCGTTCCTGCTCGAAGACGCACCCTTCCTGGGCGATCGCCAGTCGCACGGCGCCGAGGGCCGCGGGAGGCGCGACGGCCGCGGTGACAATGATGTCGGCGACCGTGGCGACGACTCCCGTCTCGGCGGCGCCGGCTGTCGCCTGCACCCGCAGGCGCGCAACAGCCTCACGGATCGTTCCCGCGAGACCGGCCGCCTCGGGAGCCTGAGCCACGGCGCCGACTGGCGCTCCCATGATCGCTGCGGCGGCCACGACAGCCACGACCCTTGACTCACGTACCATCGATCCGCCTCCCGCCCTTGATGGTTAAGGCGATACACGGGTCCAGCGAAAAACCCAATAACATCGGCGTCACGCCTCTAGACAATCGCGCTTAGTCGCGTGAAATACACGCCAGCCCGACAGTGCCGCGTCCACGGGTTTCTCCTCCCGACTGAATTTCAGGCTCATGACGCTAGACGAGTTCGCCCGCCGCTGGCTGAACGATTCAGAACGGGCTGCGCCGCCGCGCTCTCCGGAGCCGGTCGCGCGCGAGGCGCGTCCCGGTCTCACTGAAACGGCCATCGCGACCTTCAGGGAGAGGCCGCCTCGTCCCGCGCGGATCATCAGGCTCGGTCGACATCTCGTTCGCTGGAGCTTCGCCACGGCGGCGGCGTCGGCGCTATTTGCGGCCGGCGCGGCGGTCATCCTGAAGCTCGGCCCCTATGTCCAGGACTACGCGGCGCTCTATCTGGTCGAGTGATCGGCGGCCTGCGTCGCCCGCAGTCGCGCGAAGCTAAGACTCGCGGCCATGCGGCCGGTCGGATCGTGGATCGTGTCCGGAAGGCCTCGCATCGCCCAGCCGTGGCGGGGAAAGGCGGCGGCGAGTTCGTCCAGCGCGCTCTCCCGGACGTCGGGCGGCGCATCGCTCCAGTGCTCGAAGACGAACCTAAGGCGCCAGGCGGTCGCGTCGGGCCCCAGGGGCTCCAGGGCGTAGCTTCGCCGCACGGCGGCGGCCTTGAACGGTTTCCCGCCCAGACTTTCGAGATAGGCCCGCCTCAGGAGAGGTCCGCTGTCGGCGGGCGCCGCACGCGCTTCGTCCGCGACGCGGCGCATCGCCTGCTCGACGGCGGCGGCCGAGGGCGGGCGCCCGGCCGCGTCCCTCTGGGGCAGCGTGACGGGGTTGGCCGCGTGTCGTTGGGCCAGCGCGAAAACGCAAGCCAGGACCGTGACGCCGCTCAGGGCCGCGACCCCGAGGCCGTTCGTTTTCAGGGCGCGGGCGAGCCCCCCCCGCCAACGCCGGTGAACGGCCGACCGGCGGCGCGTCTTCGAGGCGCGTGCTCGCGAACGATTCTGCATGAGCGGCCCTCCCGCGGACGGCGCCGCGCTCGCGTCATAGCCTTTCCACTGACGGGCTGTCGATCCGGATGCCCGGCGGCGCAGCGGCGGCGGTCATCGATCGGCCGGCGCGCCCCCGCCAACGAGAAACCCTCGCGTGTTGCGGGATGACGGTTGAGATTCCCGCCGCTTCGGATGAGATAGGGCCATGTCCACCAAGATGATGCTCAGCCGCCGCACCCTGCTCGCCTCCGCCGCCTCGCTTTGGGCGGCGGGATGCCAGTCTCTCCCTTCAGGCTCTGTCCCGCCGCAGGCGCAGAGCCGCGTCATCGGAGACTATCAGCTGGGGCCCGGGGACCAGGTCCGGCTCGTCGTCTTCGGAGAGGAGCAGTTGTCCGGCGAGTTCGTGGTCAGCAGCGCCGGCGTGATCTCCCTGCCCCTGGCCGGGGACATCCCGGCGCAGGGCCGTACGGTCGCGGAGGTGCAACGGGCCGTCGAAGAGGCGCTGCGCTCGCGCTACATCCTCAATCCCCAGGTCAGCGCTGAGGTGCTCACCTATCGTCCCTTCTATGTGCTGGGCGAGGTCAACCGGCCGGGCACCTATCCCTACGCCGCGGGCCTGACCGTGCTCAACGCCGTCGCCACGGCGGGGGGGTTCACCTACCGCGCGGACACCCGCCGCGTGTTCATCCGACGGGACGGCAGCACCGCCGAGGAAGCCTACGCCATCGGGCCGACGCTGCAGGTCGCGCCCGGCGACACCATCCGCATCGCGGAACGCCTGTTCTAGGCCGGCGCGCCGGTGCGAAGGCCACGACGCCGAAGGGCCGGTCCTGAGTTCGATTGGACATCGTCATGGACGACCATCATCTGACGCTGAAGGCCTATGAGCGGGTGCTCTTCGCGCGTCTGGCGGGCGGTTTCGTCGTGCTTGTTCTCGCCGGCCTGGCGCTCGTGCTCGCCTGGTCGGCGGCCAAAGGTTGGCAGGGCCGCTACGAAAGGGTGTTCGAACCGATTCCGGGACTGGTGTACGCGCCGCCCACGGCCGACGTCGGGCTGACGACGGAGAGCAATCCGGTTCCCCTCACCTTCCAGGCGCTCGACCGGACCGACGCCTATCGCTTCAACGCCTCGATACCGGTCAGCACGGAACCCCTGGAGCCCGCCGCCCCCTTCCGGCTGCCGGCAGCCATGGCCGCCGCCGATCGCGCGCGCGCCCTGAACTGCCTGACGCAGGCGATCTATTATGAAGCCGCCAACGAGAGCGCCCTCGGGCAGCGCGCCGTGGCCCAGGTCGTGCTCAACCGGGTCCGGCACCCGGCCTTTCCGTCGTCAGTGTGCGGGGTGGTCTACTCAGGGTCGCAGCGGACGACGGGCTGCCAGTTCACCTTCACCTGCGACGGCTCGCTGGGGCGGCCGCCTTCTGCGGCGAGTTGGGCGCGCGCGCGCGTCGCAGCCGCCGACGCCCTGTCCGGGCGCGTCGAGCCGGCCGTCGGCCAGGCGACGCATTACCACGCGCTCTATGTCGCGCCCTACTGGAGCCCGTCCCTCCTCAAGGTGGCCAACATCGGGGCTCACACCTTCTACCGATGGAAGGGATTCAATGGAAAACGCGCCGCATTCGTCAGCGCCTACGCCGGTCGGGAGCCGGTGGTCAGCGGCCGGCTGAGCGCGCCTGAAGCCGAACCTGCGGCGCCGGTGGAGATCATGGCCGCGCCGTCGCTGATCGCCGTCGCCGCGCCGCCCGCCGCGCCGCCGGCGGCGCCCATGATCGTGGCGCCGACCGTGGAACGCGCGCCTGAGGACACACAGCCGGCGTCGGCCGAAGCCCCGCCCGCGGCGATCTTGGCCCCCGCGCCGGCCGCCCCCGTGCATGCGCCGGAACAGGAAAGGCCTCGCCGTCGCGTGGCGCGAGCCGACTGGTGACGATCAGAAGAAGAGGAACGGACTCAGGATCAGCGTCCAAAGCGCGAGAGAGGCGCCCACCACGAGGGCCAGGGTGCGCCGCGCCGACCATTTCGCGTCCGATGGCCGGACCGCCGAGCGCGCTCGCCGCGCCGGCCGCACCGCGGACTGGTCTATCGAGATGTAGGTCAAGGCGTCCCTCCGACTATGCGGAGAGACTAGGTCGAAACCGTAAAGATCGATCGAACGGACGGGGTTAAGCGTGTCTACACCACCCCGCGGGCGGCGGGGGTCGCGCGTCCGGCTTCGCCCGCGTGCCAGCGCCAGGCGGAGCGTACGATGTCGTCCAGCGTGCGGGTCGGCCGCCATCCCAGAACCGCCCGGGCGGCGGCGTTATCGGCGACGAGGCTGGGCGCATCGCCGGGGCGGCGGGCGACCGTCTCGATCGGGAAGGGTCGGTTCGTGGCCCGCCGGATGGTGGCCACCAGCTCCTTGACCGTCGTGCCGGCTCCCGTGCCCAGGTTGAGGGCGGTCGTTTCGCCGCCGTCGATCAGATAGGTCAACGCCCGACGATGGGCGTCGGCCAGGTCCGTCACGTGAATATAGTCCCGAACGCAGGATCCGTCGCGCGTATCGTAATCGTCGCCGAACAACCGGAAGCCCTCGCGCTGGCCCAAAGCGGTCTGGATCGCCAGCGGAATGGCGTGGGTTTCCGGCTCGTGGCGCTCGCCGATCCGTCCCCGCTCGTCCGCGCCGGCGGCGTTGAAGTAGCGGAGGCTCACCGACCGGAAACCCGCGTAGGCCGCGTAGTCGGCGAGCGCCTGCTCGACCATCAGCTTCGTGCGTCCATAGGGATTGAGCGGCGCCTGGGGGTGCCGCTCGTCCATCGGCAGCCGGATCGGATCGCCGTAGGTGGCGCAGGTCGAGGAAAAGACCATCTTGTCCATCCCGCCGCGCCGGGCGGCCTCTATGAGGGTGATCGCGCCCCGGACATTGACGTCGTAGAAGGGCCCCGGCTTGCGCACGGACTCGCCGACCTCGATCAGGGCCGCGAAATGCATCACCGCGATCGGTCGGTGGCGGGCGATGACCTCATCGAGCCGGGCCGCATCCCGGATGTCGCCGCGCTCCAGCGGTCCCCACTGCACGAACTCCGCATGTCCGTTCGAAAGATCGTCGTAGACGACGGGCTCAAACCCCGCCTCGGCCAGGGCGAGGCAGGCGTGGGCGCCGACATAGCCGGCGCCGCCGGTGACGAGCACGCGCCGAGTGGAGGAACCTTGCATCATAAAACCTCAACTAAGCCGCGCCCGACGGGCATCGTCGGCCGGGAGCGACGGGATCCGTCAACGCGGCCTGGCCGGCGCCGTTTCGCTGCCTCACGCCGCGATCCATGCCTAGGATGACGACGCGGCGGCCGCGAACTGCGCCCGGGCCTTGTCGAGAATGTCGATGAACCGGGTGATTTGCCGTTCCGGATCGATGTCGGGACGTCTGGAATACTCCAAGGCTGCGGCGGACGCCGCCCGATAGGCGGCGGGATCGAACCAGAGACTTCGAACCGCCTCGGCCCAGACCTCGATCGGAGCGTCCACGTCGAGAAGTCGTCCGCCCGGCCCCACAGCTTCCGGCAGGCCGCCGCGCGTCGATCCCACCACGGGTATGCCGCTCACATGCGCTTCGCTCGCGATCCTCCCCCAGGCCTCCTCCCAAACACTGGGCGCCAGCACCAGCCTGGCCTTGCCGTAGACGGATTTCATGTCGGAGGTGCGCGGGCGCAGGGTGACGTTGGGAAGGCTCGCCAACTCGACCTGCAGGCTGCGAACCTCGTCAGGCTCGCGAAGCCAGCTTTCGACGAAGACGAAGGGAATGTCCGGGCACAGCCGCGCCACGCCGAGAGCGATCTTCAATCCCTTGTGCGGGACAGGATTGACGAAGGTGACGTTTTCGGCCGAGGTCGTCGTGCGATACCGGTCCGCGTGAACGAGCGGCGGGATCACCTGACAGGCGACGCCGAAGGCCGATCGGTAGGCGGCGGCGGTGAAGTCCGAGTTGGCGATATAGAGGGGCTGCGGGGTCAGCGTCCGCAGGTCGCCGTGCAGCTCCGCGAACTCCACGTTCCGGAAATAGACCACCACCGGAACGCCGGACGCCTGCAGCGAAGCGACGAGGGGCGCGGTCCTGTGGTTCTGGACCACCGCCACATCGGCGCCGAAGGCCGCCGCCGCCGCCGCCGCTTCCTCCGTCGGGAACCAGGCGCGAAAGACATCGTAGCCGTTGAAGGCGTCCCTCGAGAAACGCCGGCGCGCGAGCTTCATCTGGATGCGGGACCGAAGACCGAGGCTCCCCCCGCCGTCGAGCGCGCAGGCGACGGCGCAGGCGTGGCCGCGCGCACGCAGCAGTCCGATCAGCTGGTCGGTGCTGGACTGGGCGCCGCCCGTGCGCTGCGGCGAATAGGGCGTCCCGCTGACGAAAAGTACCCTCACCGCTCCCCTCCGTGGACGTCTTCATAACGCAGATGCAGCATCGTAACGTGACGGTGCTCGAAATCGAGCATATTCAGTCATCGGGCGCGTCTTCGTGTCGCCCCGCGCCTCCCCGGCCACAGCAGAGGTTTCCTTGCAGTACCGATCATATGCGGATCTCGCCCACGTCGTCGCGACGCAGGGGCATCGCCTGCCGCCCGACATCGACCTCGTCGTCGGCATTCCCCGAAGCGGCCTCCTCGCCGCCAACATGATCAGTCTGGCGCGCAATCTGCCGCTGGCCGACCTGGACGGCTTCATCGCCGGGCGGGTGCTGGGCTCCGGATGGACCAAGCCGCCGTCGCAGCGGGCCGGGAACGCGGGGCCGCGGCACGTGCTGGTGGTCGACGATAGCATAAGCTCCGGACGATCGATGCGCGAGGCCCGCGACAAGCTCGCGGCCGCCGGCCTTGAAGCCCGGATCACCTTCTGCGCCGTTTTCGGGCGGAGCGACACCGACAATCCGGAAGCGGATCTCGTCCTGGAGCGGGTGGCGCTCCCGCGGGCCTTCGAGTGGAACATCTTCCACCATAAGAACCTCGCGCGCATGTGCTTCGACATCGACGGCGTCCTCTGCCACGATCCGGACCGATCCCAGAACGATGACGGCGACCGTTACCTCGCCTTCCTGCTCGACGCCGCGCCGCTGTACGCCACCACCCGGCCGATCGGACACCTGGTCACGAGCCGTCTTGAAAAATATCGCCCCCAGACGGAGGCCTGGCTCGATCGCCACGGCGTCCAGTACGGAAAGCTCTGGATGCTGGATCTTCCGACCGCGGCGGAACGCCGGCGAAGAGGCGCGCATGGCGCGTTCAAGGCCGAGGTCTACAAGCAGACGGACACCCTCCTCTTCGTCGAGAGCGAGGCGCGCCAGGCGCGTCAGATCGCGGCGCTGGCCGGCAAGCCGGTGCTCAGCATCGCCGAGCACCGGCTCGTCCACGGCTTCGAGGACGCGCGCACGGGCGCGCCCGCGCGCCCGCCTCGTCCATCGATCGCGCGGCGCGCCTTGGGGCGGCTCAAGCGTATGGCTCGAGAGACCCTTCAGGCCGGCCGGCCCCGGACATGACGGCCGCGGACGAACTCATCCCCGCGCCTTCGGATGATCTGCGCAAGCGCACCCTCAACGGCACCGCCCTTGTGGCCGCGGGTCAGGCCGTGCGCATTGCGGTTCAGTTCCTTTCGGTCGTGCTCATCGCCCGGCTTCTGGCTCCGGAGGACATCGGCCTTTTCGCCATGGTCCTTCCGTTCGCCAACTTCATCGGCCTCTTCCAAGACCTGGGCCTGACGCAGGCGATCACGACGGCCAAACACCTTACCCGCGGCCAGGCCACGGTCATGTTCTGGCTGAACCTCGGGATTTCCGGGGTCCTGGCGCTGATCCTGGCGGGATCGGCGCCGGTCATCGCGGGCTTCTACGGCCGCCCTGAACTCATCGGACTGACGTTCGGACTGGCGGCCACCTTCATCCTCTCCGGGCTGGTCACCGTCCAGATCGCCCTCCTCAACCGGACAATGCGGTTCGGGGCGCTGGCGGCCATCGACATGGCCTCGGTCGTCGCCGGCTTCGGGGCGGCCGTGCTGGTCGCGGTGTTGCGGCCGAGCGCCTGGGCCCTGCTGGCCTCAAGCGTGGTGAGTCTGGCGGTGTCGTTGGCCCTCGCCTGGACGCTCTCGACCTGGCGGCCGGGCCGCGCCGCCGCCCGGGGCGAGGTTTCCGAACTGCTCCGCTTCGGCGCCGGGGTCACGGGCTTCAACATAAGCAACTTCTTCGCCCGCAGTCTGGACAACGTCCTGATCGGCCGTTTCGCGGGCGCCGCGCAACTCGGCTTCTACGATCGCGCCTACAAACTCCTCGTCCTTCCGCTGCAGCAGGTGAACCGTCCCATCGGAAGGGTGCTCATCCCGGCCCTGTCGCGCCTGACGGACGAGCCTCACCGATATCGCCACGCCTATCTCCGCGTCGTCCAGCAGACCTTGCTGCTGATCATGCCGGGCGTGATCACCGTCATGATCACGGCGGACACTCTGATCCCGCTGTTGATGGGCGACCAGTGGGGACCGACCAGCGCGATCTTCTCCTGGCTCGCCCTGTCGGGACTGCACCAGCCGTTGACGACCACGATAGGGTGGCTGTTCATCAGCCAGGGCCGCACGACGGAGTTCGCGCGCTGGGGCCTCGTCAACGCCGCCGTCTGCATCGCGGCCTTCGTCGTCGGCCTGCCCGACGGCGCCTTGGGCGTGGCGAGGAGCTACGCGCTCGCCGACACCTTCATCCTCGCCCCCGCCGTATGGTGGGTCATCGGGAGGAAGGGCCCGGTGCGCACGCGGGACCTGGTGGGGCTGGCGGTTCCGTTCGCCGTTTCCGGGGCCGCAAGCGCGGTCCTGGTTCTGGCGGCGTCGCATGGGCTCAGCATCGTCGGGATCTCCGGCTGGCCCCTGCTCCTCGCCTCCGGGCTGTGCGGCTACGCCGGATTTGTCGCCGTGCTCTTTCTGATGAAGTCCGGTCGAGCCGCTCTTGCCGAGACCTTGGCCCTGGCGGGGTCCGCACAGGCCGCGGCGCGGACCTTGATGGGCCGACGTTTCGGAAAGACCGGAACCTGAGGCGTCGCGCGGCGGCGCCGGCGAAGACCGTCATTCGCCAGATCGCGCTCAGGCGCCCGACGTGTCGGCTCGCCGCCCGATGCCGGAGTAGCGGAAGCCGCGCCGCTGCATGTCTTCGGGGCGGTAGATGTTTCGCAGATCGACCAGCACCGGCTGGTTCATCGAGAGCTTGACGCGGTCCAGGTCCAGGGCGCGGAACTGATCCCATTCGGTGACGATGACGACGGCGTCGGCGCCCTCGACGGCCTCATAGGCGCTGTCCTTCATCTCGACGCCGTCCAGCAGCCTGGCCGCCTCATGCATCCCTTCCGGATCGAAGGCCCGGACCCGCGCGCCGGCGGCGATCAGGGCAGGCGCGATGTCCAGCGAAGGGGCGTCGCGCATGTCGTCGGTGTTGGGCTTGAAGGTCAGGCCCAGCAGGGCGACGGTCTTGCCCTTGACGCTAGCGCCCAGCGTCTTCTCCACCCGCTCGGCCATGGCCTGTTTGCGGGCGTCGTTGACCTGGACCGTCGCCTCGATCAGCCGCGTCGGCGCGCCATATTGCTGGGCGGTCCGGACCAGGGCGATGGTGTCCTTGGGGAAGCACGAGCCGCCGTAGCCGGGGCCGGCGTGCAGGAACTTGGCGCCGATCCGCTTGTCCAGGCCGATGCCGCGCGCGACCTGCTGCACGTCGGCGCCGACCGCCTCGCACAGGTCGGCCATCTCGTTAATGAAGGTGATCTTCATCGCCAGGAAGGCGTTGGCGGCGTATTTGATCAGTTCCGAGGTGCGGCGGTTGACGAACAGCAGCGGGCTCTCGTTCAGGTTCAGCGGGCGATAGAGTTCGCTCATCACCGTGCGGGCGCGCTCGGCCGTCTCGCCCTCGTTGACGCCGACCACCACGCGGTCGGGCCGCTTGAAGTCGCCGATGGCGGCGCCCTCGCGCAGGAACTCCGGGTTGGACACCACGGCGAAGTCGGCGTCCGGATTGACCCGGCGGATGATGGCCTCGACCTCGTCGCCGGTGCCGACCGGCACGGTCGACTTGGTGACCACGACGGTGAAGCCCTGGATCAGGCCGGCGATCTCTTCCGCCGCCGCATGGACGTAGGACAGGTCGGCATGGCCGTCCCCGCGCCGGCTGGGCGTGCCCACGGCGATGAAGACGGCGTCGGCGGTCCGGATCGCCTCGGCCCCGTCCTGGGTGAAGGACAGGCGGCCGTCGCGCACGTTCGTCTCGACCAGGTCGTCCAGGCCCGGCTCGAAGATCGGAATCTCGCCCCGGTTCAGCCGCTCGATCTTGGACGGATCCTTGTCGATGCAGACGACGGTGTGGCCGAAGTCGGCGAAACAGGCTCCGGACACCAGGCCGACATAGCCGGACCCGATCATGGCGACGCGCATGGACTATCTCCCTGGTGTGACGGCACCCTAGATAAACTTACGCTGCACCGCAACATCGCCGGCGTGCGACTCGCGACGGCGCCGAACGCCGACGATCACGCCTCGAAGCGGGCGAAGGGGCTGGCGCAGGCGACGCCTCGGTCGACGAAGCGCACCGGCGCGTCCCGGTTCCGCTCCGGGGCGAGGAAATCCGTATCGACAAGGAAGGCCGTCAACAGTTCGCGACGGAGATCGACCACCCCATCCACCGCCCGGCCCGGCGCGACGGTCAGCGTCGGCCCTAGGAGGCCGACCTGCCCAAGGCCGGTGAGGACGCCGCGCTTCAGGCCTTCCGGCAGCGCCCGCTCCGCCTGGAAACGGCCGAGGAAGTTGTTGAACTCGAGACGCGACATCCGGAAGGGCCCGACCATGTCGCGCAACAGCGCCCGGGCGAGATGGTTCGGCTTGACCGAACTTGAGTAGATTCCGCCCGCCGCGACGCTCCCGAACGACGCGGCGACGGCGCCGGCGATGAGAAGTCGGCGATTGACCGCCGCCCGGCTGCTGTTGTCAGACGATGGCATCGGCGGCCCTGAGGGAAAGCGCGGCGGCGGTCAGGCTGGGGTTGGCGCAGGAACAGCTGGCGAAGACCGAGGTTCCGACGCAGAGCAGATTGCGCCATCGGTGGTGGATCATCTGCGGATCCACGACGGATCGCGCGGGGTCGGAGCCCAATCTCAACGTGCCCTGAAGGTGGGACTCGGTTCGTCGTTCCGAGCGGAAGTGGATCGCCTCGACCGGAAGCGGCGCCAGGAGCTTGTCGAGCTTGGCGAAGGCTTCCCGCTGGCCTCGCCGCGCGTATTCCGACGCTCCGACGAAGGCGACCGACGCCTTGCCCCGGCCGTCGACGGTCACCCGATTGCCGTCGAGAAGCAGGTCCTCGGTGACGATCATCATCGGAATGAGCTGGCGCCATCTGTTCCGCTCCGGTCGAAGGCCGTGCGTCCATCGGTTTTCGAAATAGACCAGCGCGCCGCCGTAGTCGGAACGGAAATCGCCGTCGTAGAGCCCGTAGTTCAATCCCGTGGTGATGGTCGAGCCGTCGAAGCCGTCCACCCCGTCCAGATAGGCCTCGACGAAAACGCCGAGCGACTCGTGCAGGCCCACGCCCGTGAGGGGAGACCCCATGCCGGAGCGCAACAGGATGGCGGGACTCTGGATGGCGTTGGCGCCCAGGACGAAGAGGTCCGCGGTGACCCTGTGCTCGCGGCCGCCGGATTCGAAGACCGCAGCCTGGACCGTATTGGCGTCTGACTCGAACCGCGACACCGGCGCATCGAGGACGAGGCTGAGTTCGGAGTTGAAATAGAGATCGGGAAAGCCGTTGTTGGCGCTGAACTTCGCATCGACCGGAAAGATCTGGCATCGCATGGAGGCGCAGCAGTTCGGGCGCGAGGCGGTCGACACCCTCGCTCGCGCGGTCGGCATGGCGAAATGTTCGTGGGGACGGGCCGCCTTCATCACGCGATCCGGCCCGCTGAGGCGGTGCGGCGGCTGGGGAAAGGGCGTCGATCGCGGCATGATGGCCGCCATGTCCGGATCTCCGGAGACCGACATGACGTCTTCCGCCTCGGCGTAATAGGGTTCGAGGTCCGCATAGCCGATCGGCCAGTCGTCCCCAACGCCGTAGAGGCTGGCGGTCCTGAAATCGTTGGGATGGAAACGCGGCGTCTGACCGAACCAGCAGTTCATTCCGCCCCCGAGGCCCACGGTGTAGTTCCAGGGCTTATCGCTCGCGGTCGCGAAGGTCTCCGCGTGCGGGATGTCGGAGTTCCGCCCGGTTTCGACCTGCCAGGCATGCGAATTGTGCCGCCCCCATTCCAGCATCAGGATGCGGGCCTTGCGCTTCCCGGCCAGCTTGTCGACGAAAAAGGAGGCTCCGAAGCCCGACCCCACCACAACGACATCATAGTGGTCGTCGGCGACCGCGGCGGCGTCTACGAGAGGCATGCGCCCTCCGGTTGGACTGAGGCCGCGCTCTCGACGAAACCGGAGAGCGGCGACCTGGATGATCCGCCGAAGATCGGCGAACGACGCGCCTCTACTAGACAGCCCATCCTAGCAAAGCGCTTTCGCGCCGCAACATCGATCGTCGATCGCCACCGGACTACCCGTCGAGCGAGCGCGCCTGATCCAGCACCTCAAGGAAGCGATCCATCTGGTGATCGGGCTGCAGCTCCGGACGTCGCGACGCCGCGCAGGCCGCCTCGGACGCCTGCTCATAAGCGTCGGGATCATCCCAGAGACGCCGGATGGCCGCGACCCAGGTCGAGGTGGGCGCGTCGACGTCGATCGCGGTTCCGCCTGGACCGATCGCCTCGGGAAGACCACCCTGCGTCGATCCAACGACGGGAAGACCGCTGCAGTGCGCCTCTGTGGCGACGCGACCCCAGGCCTCTTCCCATCGGCTCGGGGCGAGCACCACTTTCGCATCGCCGTAGACCGACTTCATGTCGGTGACACGCGGCCGCAACGTCACGTTCGGAAGTGCGCCGAGCCGCGGCTCGAGCTCCGCCCGGAGCGCCGACGTCATCCCCCAGCTCTCGACGAAAACGAACGGAATATCCGGACACGCTTCCGCGACGGCGAGCGCGATGTCGAGCCCCTTCACAGGGCAGGGATTGATAAAGGTGACGTTGGAGCGGGTCGATTCGGTCTTGTACAGGGCCCGCTCCACCAGCGGGGGAATGACCGTGCAGCGCACCCCGTACCTTTGCAGATAGCGACTGGCGGTGAAGCCGGAGTTGGCGATGTAGAGCGCACGCTGGAGTTGGGCAGGATCCCCGCCGATCTCTTCGAACTCGACGTTGCGGAAGTAGAGCACCACGGGCACGCCCGCCGCTTCGAGGCTTCTGGCGATCGGCAAGGTGCAACCGGTCTGCACGACCGCCACGTCCGGTCGGAACCGGCGAACCACGTCGCCGGCGTCGCTGGGATCCCAGGCGCGGAACACCGGATAACCGGCGTGACGGTCGCAAGAAAACCTCGACCTCATCACCTGACGTTCGATCCGCGAACGCAGCTCCGTCCATCCCCCGCCGACGAGGCGGCACAGCACGGCGGCCTCATGCCCCCGTGCGGCCAGGCCGCGAACGAGCTGATCGGTGCTTGACTGCGCGCCTCCCGACCGCTGGGGAAGGAAGCCGTTGCCGCTAGTAAAGAGGACTCGCACCCCCGCCTCCCTTGCGTCGGACCGCATCATTGAGGACTGCGAGCACCCGCTCCACCTGCGTCTCCGCATTCATTTCCGGACGTTCGGAGTACCGCAGCGCCGCCGCGGACATCTGTTCGTAGTAGCCGTCGTCTGACCACAGGCGCCGGATCGCGCCCGCCCATGCCTCAACTCCGGCGTCGCTCCTCACGACCACGCCGCCGGAACCGATCGCTTCGGGCAGTCCTCCGCGATCGCTCCCCACGACCGGGATGCCGCTGAGGTGGGCTTCGGCGGCAATGCGGCCGAACGCCTCCTCCCACCGGCTGGGAGCCAGAACGATCCGCGCCTGGCGGTAGATCAACTTCATATCGTTCGTCGGCGGCACGAGCGTCACATTCGGGAGACCTCTCAGGCGGTCCCGGAGAAACTGCTCCTGATCGTCGGACAGACCCCACGTCTTGACGAACACGAACGGAATGTCCGGACATTGCTCGGCGACCGCCAGAGCGATGTCGACG
The DNA here is from genome assembly GCA_036744355.1 of Brevundimonas sp. Classification (GTDB taxonomy): domain Bacteria; phylum Pseudomonadota; class Alphaproteobacteria; order Caulobacterales; family Caulobacteraceae; genus Brevundimonas. Next base: position 9,031 of record DAIOID010000001.1, on the reverse strand, counting down.
CCCTTGTGCGGGTGAGGATTGATGAACGTAACGTTCCGCCGCTGAGAGGTCGTTCGATACCTCTCCGCCGTCACCATGGGGTAGATCACTGAGGATGTGACGCCGTCGGTCTCCAGGAAGCGGCTGGCCGTGAACTTGGAATTGGCGATGAAGGTGACGTCGTCCAAATCGCTAAGCCGGCCGCCCAGATCATCGGTTTCGACATTCCGCAGGTAGATCACTGTCGGGGTGTCCGTCTGAGCGAGGGCCTTCGCCAGGGTCACCGGACGCCCGGACTGCAACAGCACGACCTCCGCTCCGAAAGCGGAGGACACCTCCGAAATTACCGCCTCGGCGTGCCAAGCGCGGTAGACGGGATACTCGCGGCGGTCCTCCGTCCAGGGCCGACGCCGCAGTTTCAGCTCGAGGCGGCGCGCAAGCCCGAAGCGCCCCTTGCCCATCAGTCCAGCCAGGACGGCGACCTCATGCCCCTTTTCCCGGAAGGCGAGCGCCAGTTGATGCGTGCTGGTCTGGGCGCCGCCGACCAGTTCCGGGAAATAGGGATGCGCGCTGGCGAGCAAGATTCTCAAGGGGGTCTCACGATAGATCGGGGCCAAGCGTGGGGAGGGGCAGCCTGCGCGAGGGGCTCGACGCGTTCAATACTTTGGGCGCCGCGCCTCATCCTCGCAGTCGGCGGCCGGTCGACGGGGACCCTAACAGCGGCGCCCAAGGCATTCGTTAACAGCGGGCTGGACACGCATAGTCACGGTATCTCACAAAGACCTCTCCTCCCCAAGCCTCTACGGTGTCCCATGACAACCCCCACTCCCGCGCGTCTGCGCAAGGCCGTTCTGCCCGTCGCGGGCCTCGGCACCCGGGTTCTTCCCGGCACCAAGACCACCCCCAAGGAACTGCTCAACGTCGTCGACCGGCCGATCCTCTCCTACATCGTGGAAGAGGCGCGCGAGGCCGGGATCGAGCACATCGTCTTCGTCACCGGCCGCTCCAAGGGCGCCATCGAGGACTATTTCGACCATCAGATCGAGCTCGAGGCCCAGCTGGAGGCCAAGGGCAAGACCGACATCCTGCAGATGATGAACGCCGAGCTGGCCACCGCCGGCGAGATGAGCTTCACCCGCCAGATGCAGCCCAAGGGCCTGGGCCACGCCGTCTGGTGCGCGCGCGACATCATCGGCCACGAGCCGTTCGCGGTGATCCTGCCCGACGTCATCGTCGACTCCCAGCCCGGCGCCCTGAAGCAGCTGGCCCAAGTCTACGCAGAAACCGGCGGCAACATCATCGGCGTGGAGTCAGTGCCCGAGGATCAGACCCACAAATACGGCATCGTCGATCCGGTCAGCCGCGACGGCGACCGCATCGTCATGAAGGGCATGGTCGAGAAGCCGGCCAAGGGGACGGCGCCGTCGAACCTGTCGATCTCGGGCCGCTACATCCTGCAGCCGGAAATCTTCGACCTGCTGGCGACCCAGGAGAAGGGCGCCGGCGGCGAGATTCAGCTGACCGACGCCATGGCCCGGCTGATGGCGGACCAGAGCTTCACCGCCGTGGAGTACGAAGGCGTCACCCACGACTGCGGCGACAAGATCGGCCTTTTGCGCGCCAACGTCGCCCTGGCCCTGAAGCGCGCCGACCTGGGCGAGGCCGCGCGGACGGCGATTTCGGGATTGTTCTAGCTCGGGCGGCGCGGCGCTAGCGCCCGAACAGCAGGCGCCAGACGCCGGCCCAGACCGCCGCGGAGAACAGGGCTCCGCCCCCCAGGCCGATGAGGCGCCATATCCATCGATGCCGTTCATCATCCATGACGACGTCAGTTCACCCGTTCCGCATGAGCCCGCACCGGAACGACGCGCGTCGTTCCCATTCCTTCACCGCCTCGTCGCCTACGCCGCCGTCCCCTGCCCCCGAGGAGGCCGTGCCCGCGGCGGCGATCGTCCTTACCAGCCCCATCGCCGCGTGCAGACTCGGCATCCTAGCGCCCTCACCCGATCGCGTCACGCCTTCGCCTTCATCCTGTGCGCGGCGCCCGGCCGTCTCCCCGAAGGCGCCGAACCGCGCACGGTTCTTGCAGGAACGCGACGACCGCTGACGCGCCTGGAACTCTTGATGGTGGAATCAAATCGCTTTTCGGCTCCGACCCCGTCGGCGCCTCGCGCCTACCTCGGCGTGCAATACGCCCGTGCGGCCGCGGCGCTCGGCGTGCTGGGCTTCCATGCCGCGCAGAGGGCGGGGATGGACTTCGCGGCAGGCGCGCGCGGCGTCGATCTCTTCTTCGTCATCAGCGGCTTCATCATGTGGACGATCTCGGCGCGAGAGCGCCGCACCCCTTCCCGCTTTCTGTGGGCGCGTATCGAGCGCATCGTCCCGCTCTACTGGCTCGCCACCCTCTTCATGATCGCGGCGGCCTTCGCAGGCCTGTTTCCGACGCTCAGGCAGGAACTGACCTGGCCCCACGTCCTCCTGTCCCTGGCCTTCATCCCGCATTTCGCCCCCGGATCCGGACAGATCTGGCCCGTTCTCGTCCCCGGCTGGACCCTGGTGTTCGAGATGTTCTTCTACCTGGTGTTCGCCGCCGGCCTCGTGTTCTCGCAGCGCGTCCAGCTCGGTCTGTTGACCGGTCTCTTCACCGCCCTCGTCGCCGCGGGGCTCGTGTTCAAGCCGAGCGACGCGCTCGGCCTGACGATCACCAATCCGCTGGTTCTGGAGTTCGTCGCGGGCGTGTGGCTCGCCGTGCTGTTGCGTGGCGGGCGCGGCCTGCCCCCGCTTCTCGCGCTGTCGGCCGTGACGCTCGGCCTGGCGGTCCTGCTGATCGTCCCATTCTGGGGCGGTCTGGCGGAGCGCCTGTCCTGCCTCGTGTGCGCGGCTCTCTGCATCGCGGGCGTCGTCAGCCTCGACCTTCGAGGCGCAACCCCGAATCTTCGTGCGCTCAGGTTTCTCGGCGACGCCTCCTATTCGACCTATCTCTGGCACGGCGTGGCCGTATCGGCGGCGGCCGTGCTCGGCGGGCGTCTCGGACTTTCTCCCTGGACGGTCATCCTGGTCGCGATCGCCGGCGGTCTCATCGCCGGCGCCGTCAGCTACCTGCTGATCGAGCGTCCGTTGGCCGGGTTGATCCGCGCCCGTCGCATCGCCGTCGCCTCCCGGCGACCGTCGCGTTCAGAGACGCTTCAGGGGCAGGCGGCGCAGATCGATCGAGGTCCCGGCCCGCACGGCCTGCAGTAGGCCGCGGTCTTCGCCGCTGAGCCGAAGCGCGCTGAGCACCCCCGTGGCGTAGGCCCCGGTGTCGAGGGCGATCCGTCGATGGTCGATGTGCACCTCGGGGACCGGCGTATGGCCGTGCACGATCATCTTCTCGAACGGAGCGGGATGATCCGTGAAGCGGCGGCGAATCCACATCAACTGTTCCGGATCCTGCCGATCCAGCGGCGTCCCCGGTTCGGCGCCCGCGTGACAGAAGAAATAGTCCCCCAGGGTCAGACTGTATTTCTGCGCCGCCAGGAACGACCGATGCTCCGGCGAAAGGGCGATATCCAGGGCCGCGCCGGCGGCCTCCCAGACGTCGCGACCGGCGCTGCGGGCGGGCGGCGCGATCCCGAAGGAGCCAAGCGTTTCCCGCCCCCCGTAGTCGCACCAGGCCGGGCCCACGTCGGGATCGGTCAGGAAGGCCTCCATCCGGTCCTCGTGGTTGCCCCGCAGGAAATGCGTCTCCACCTCCGGGCGGCGCGCGAATGCGATCAGGCTGTCCAGCACGCCGCGCGAGTCGGGGCCTCGGTCGACGTAGTCGCCCAGGCAGACGAGAATTCGCCGCGTCGCGCCGCCTCGATCCAGATCCTCGCCGATCGCTTCGAGCAGCGGGCGCAGGAGGTCAACGGTTCCATGAATGTCGCCGATCACCCAGACCACGTGGTCGTCCGGCGCACGCGCCGGCCTGGGCGCCGGCTTCACCGTCGAGGACCTGAACAACTTTCCGATCATGGCGCCTAGATCACCGCTGCAGAGCCGCTTGGCAAGGCGCGATGTGCGCGCCAGGCCATGGCGGCCAGGCGATATCCGACGCTGTGCTGACGCCCACGCCGAGCGCGCGATCCGAAGACTTGGTTAATCCGGCCTCAATCGATCCCGCTCATGAATCATCAACCTTCTTCATGCGCATCATCTTGAGACCATACTGAGAATATCTTGCCGAACGCGCGGACAGCAGGGCGATGGCGAAGATCACAAGGCGGTTTCTGGCTCTGGTTTGCGCGGGCGTCGGCGCCGCGGCGTGCGTCAGCCCGACGGACGCCGCCGAGGCGGCTTCGGGAACCCGAATGCCGATCGGCTCCCCTGTCCGCCCGCCCCCCGGGTTTCTGGAGCTGTGCAGCCGGGCGCCGCAGCACTGCATCGCCGCCGAGGCCGCGGACGCCGGCGCTCTCGCGGAGGTGAGGTCTCACGCCCTTTCCCAGTATTGGTCCGCCGTCTTTCCGTCCATCGGCGCACCGGCGTCCAGCGGGCCCGGATCAGTCCATGGGCCGGCGAGCCCGATCGATGCCGGAAGCCCTCCGCCTGGAGCGCCCGGGGAGGCCTTCAGCTGGGACGATGTCGCCCGGGTGAACCGAGAGGTCAACGGCCGGATCAAACATGGGTCGGACGCTCGAACCTACGGCCGGGGCGATTATTGGGCGGTTCCCACCGGGCCCTTCCCCCGGGGCGACTGCGAAGATTATGTGCTGGCCAAACGGGTCGCGCTGACGGCGGTCGGCGTTCCCGCCGAACGCCTTTCCATCGCGCTCGTGGAGACGCGGTGGGGCGAGAGCCACGCCGTTCTCCTGCTGGCCGCAGACGACGGCGACTACGTGCTGGACAACCTCGAGCCTCGCATCCTGCACTGGACGCAGGCGCCCTATGTGTGGCGGGAGCGGCAGCTTCCCGGGCAGCCCCTCGCCTGGGTCGAGGTCAAGCCGCCTCGCGCTTGAATGCGTCCCGCTTTACGGCCTAGATGCCTTGACGGCAGGGCGAGGCGATCCCGATGGCGGGCGGCACGGAGATGGATGTGCGGATCGGCGAAGCGATCCGGGCGCGACGACTGGAGCGCGGCCTTTCCGCGTGGGAGCTCGCCGGAGCGATCGGCGCGTCGGAAAAGGCGATGGCGCGGTTCGAGCGCGGCCAATCCCGGATCAGCGCCGCGACGCTCCTGCGTATCGCGGGCGCGCTTCGATGCTCCAGCCGGGTCCTGTTCGGCGAACCCGACCTGTTCGCCGATCCCGAAGCCGTTCGTCTGGTCGGGGCCTGGTCGCTGCTCGACAGCGACGCCAAGCGCCGAAGCTGCCTGGATTTTCTGGAAGCCCTGACGCCAGACCCTGACGCCAGATCTTGACGCCAGACCCTGACGCGCGCCAACACGAGGCCCGCCGCCGCCGCATGATCCTCGGACGGAGACGCGGACGCCGTGGACGAGGGTCGTCCGTCGCTCCCAAATCAGCGCGCAGGCTCGCCATGACACCGACGGGGCGGTTGCAATGGCGTGGCAGTCGAAGCGGCGACCTGCTGTCCCGTAGGCCGCCGCTTCTCCCGATCTCAGTGCGAGACGCTGCGGCTCAGGCGATTAGACTTCCGGTGAAATCGTCTGCGTCGCAGTGCGGACCGCGTACGGCGCCACGCCGAACCGAACACCTTCCCCGTCAACCGGTTCCCGGGGGCGGCCGATTTGGCCGAAGCCCGACGCCTTCAGGATCGATCGTTGTTGACGCGAGTATCGTGTCGTGGCGCTCATCGGACGCCCGATCGTAGGTCTGAGCGGTTCACGATCCCTCGGTCGTCTACCCAAAACCCGCTGTCTTGCCGTTGATCCAAAAGCCTGATCGGGCGGTCGACGGATGCGAAGAGCGGATCCCGTCCACAGACGGCTGGAGCGGGGATCGCCGGGTAGACCTCCGAGGAGAAGCGATGCGGCGCGACCGTTCTATGCTCAAGGCGTTATGGTCGGCCGCGACCATAGTTTCAGGCGCCGGAGTCAAGACGGCGGCGAGCTCAGAAGGGCGGCCGTTCCGGATATTCGTACTCCAGCAGACCGTCCGCCGGCACGAGCCGCGCCAGGACCGCCTCGGGACGGGCGTCCAGAAGACCGCGACACCGATCGCGTAGGGTTTCGATCGGGCCGCAGATGACCACCTCCTCGATCCGCCGTCCCGTCGCGTCCGTCAATTCGATGCCCCACATAGAACGACGGTCCGTCAAGAATCGGGCCAAGTCAACGCTCGCTTCGCCTGGGCCGGCTTCCAGCGTTCGAAGGACCGCGCCGAACAGCCGCATCGCCTCGGGGTCACTGAGGGCGTCGAAGTCCAGGGATGCGGTCATTGCATGCAATCGATGGATCCGGTGGCCGCAGTCGGCCGGATCCGCCGGAGCGTCCTCATCAATCCACTCGGCGATGGCGGCGATCATTTGCAGCGCCTCATGCTCCGTCAACTGGCTGCCTTCCAGCATCGCCACGGCGGCGATCTCGCCGATGTCCCGAAGGGCGCGGCGGCAGTTGTTGGGGTCAGGGAGCTCACGTGTCGCCAACCCCCGGGTTGGTCGACGGTTCAAGCGTCTGGGTCCGTCGGAGCGAACGAGCGCGCTTCGTAGAGCGGCCCGATAAACAGACGGTCACAGTCCTCGCCTTCCGTCAGCGGGATCACCTCGAACGCGCCGCCGGCGGCCTCCACGGCCTCGGCCGCCACCGCCTCGAACGCCCGCTCGAAACCCGGTCGGCGGAACAGGACCACGCCGTCCTTCGCGTCGAGAACGCCATAGGCGGGGCCGCCTTCGAGAAGGTCTTCAAGACGCGCGGACATGACAGGAGAAGGCGCCGCACGGCATTTGGTTCAACGATGCCGGATGTCGGTGACATCGCCCGGGCGATCAAGCGGCCGCCTCAGGGGTCGGTGTCGTCCGGCGATGCCATGGCCGGTTCGAAGACCGGCGCCTTCGACGGGGGTGCGGCCAAAGGCGGTGTCACGATCATAGGCGCCGCGACGGGTGACGCCGGCGACGCAGCGGGCGCCGTTGGGGACGGCCCGGCCTGCGGGGGGCCTTGGGGCGCGGGTTCCGGCGGGGGTTGGGTCGGGCCCTGCGGCGTGGCGGGGGGCGGCTCACAGCCGCGGCCGAGATAGAGACCGTTCAGATAGTGCCAGCGATACCGCGTCGCCTCCGCGTCGGCGTCCTCTCGTCCGGCCCCGGTCAGGACGTCAGCGCCCGCGACGACCAAGGCGCCGCCCGGCACAAACTGGGCGCCCGTGCGCGCGAGGCCGCCCAGGCGACCGAACAAGGTCGGCTGGCCGGCCTCCCCCATCCGGTCGGTTAGCGTCGAGGCTTCCGCGGCTAATTCCTCGCACGTGCGATCCAGGTCGTCCGCCCGGCCTATGACGGACGGGTCGGTAGGCGGGACATCGGCGCTCTGGGCGACGACGCTCCCCGCCGAGACCGACGCCAGCACGATCACGCCCCATCCCGCCCGCTTCCGCATGCCGCTCGCCCTCCGCGCGTATCGGCGCCATAACCCCGCACGGCTCAGGATGTTCCTCCCGGACGGCGCGGCCGCCTCGCTCCCGACGACGGCCGCCCTGGCCTCACTCAGGCGGGCGGAGAATCGCGAGCCGTGCGACGCCAGCGCCCGCGAGCGGTTTCGGGCCTATCTGCGGACTCAGCGCGGAGGCGGCGGACCGCCACACCGTGGCGTGGGCCATCCAGCTGGAGACGGGTATGCAAACCGTCGCGCCGAGTCTGCCCGATCAGCGTTGATCGTCAACGCTTAATGATAACATCAGCTCGGTAGTTTCCCCGGGCGTAGCCATGTTGCGTTTTACGCGGTCCGTCTCCCTGACGGCCCTCCTGCGCCCTCGCGGCGCCTGTCGCCGCCTTCGCGGAAGAGGTCGTCCCCCAGCAACTGCCTGAGGTGGTGGTCACCGCCACGGCGACCGAGCGGACCGTGGCCGATGCGCCTGCGAGCGTCACTGTGGTCGATCGTGATGCGCTGGCGCGTCGCCCGGTACAGGATCTCACGGGTGCCACAGAGGCCGACCGAGTCACTGGAGCCGACGCAGAAGCCGGAGGCCCAGTCCAAACCACCGCCGCGTCCCTGAATGGCCTTGAACAGCCCTGGTACGCCTCGCAAGGCGATACTTGCCACGAATCAACCCTCCAAATGGGCTGCTCCCCATATGTGCCCCAAGCTCAATTTCGAAGGGGCCGCCCAAGAGCGGCCCCTTGAAATCGACCATAAAACCAACCGGTTAGATGGTCGGAGCGACAGGATTCGAACCTGCGACCCCTTGACCCCCAGTCAAGTGCGCTACCAGGCTGCGCCACGCTCCGAAGGCGCTCCGTATAGACGGCGATTCCGCACTCCGCAAACGCTAAAACGCTCTTTGAACAACAAGTTCGCCTCAGCGGCGCAGAACAGCCTCCAGACGCGCCTTCGCCGACTCCAGGTCGGCCAAAACAGCGCCCAGGCGCGCGACTTCAAACGGCACGGCGGCGGCGGAAGCCACGGGTTCGCGCTCCACGTCGGCGTCAATCTCCAGCACCATCGTCGGGTCGCCATAGGCGGCCAGACGGGCCAGGCCCTGCTCCTTGTGCAGACGCTGGACGCCGCGGATGGTCAGCCCTTCGTCATGCAGAAGCCGCCGCACGCCCTTCAGGACCGTGACGTCCTCGGGGCGATAGAAGCGACGACCGCCCGCGCGCTTCACCGGGGCGATGAAGTCGAACTTCGTCTCCCAGAAGCGCAGGACGTGCTGGGGCGCGCCGACTTCGTCAGCGGCTTCGGAAATGGTGCGAAAGGCGTTCGGGCTTTTGGCCACGTTAGACTAGTCCTCGACGACCGCGTCGTGCACCCGGCTCTTCATGATCTGCGAAGCGCGGAAGCTGATCACCCGACGCGGGTTGATAGCCGCCGGTTCGCCGGTCTTGGGGTTGCGGCCCATCCGGGCGCGTTTCTCACGCACCTGGAAGACGCCAAAGCCGGACAGCTTCACCGTCTCGCCGCGCTCCAGCGATTCGACGACCAGTTCAA